>CALCPC010000801.1 GCA_937900975.1 uncultured Paracoccaceae bacterium | reverse complement strand
AAGCGCCGCGGGCGCGTCGAGCATCCCCTCGGCCAGCGGTTCGAACATGAAATCCCGCCCAAGATCGAGCGAAAGGTCGTTGAGGCCGAAATAGACCTCCGCCGGGCGCGGACCGGTCAGGATCTCGGCCACCAGCGCGACGCCCGCGGCCGTTTCAAGCAGCGGGATAAAGGGCGCGCGCGCGGCCAACAGGTCGTGAAAACGGGCGATCTCGGCCAGGGTGCGGACCATCGGCAGCATCAGGATGTCGGCACCGGCGGCCAGCGCCCCGTCAATTTCCTCCCCCGTGCCCGGATGAAGCGGGTTGACGCGCACCATCATCTCCACCCCCGGCGCTGCGGCACGGATCGGGGGAATGTCGGCCAGCGTCAGCGCGGATTTCCACGTATCGCCGGGCTGGCGCGCGGCTTTGCCATGCACTTCGAGATCGACGAAAAGCCGGTCGAGCCCCGCCTCGGCGACAAAGGCCGCGATGGCGGGGTCGCTGACCACCATTATCGTCTTCAGCGATGTCATGCCGTCGCCGCGGCCAGCGTCGCCGGATCCTGATCGATAAACAAGCGGAACCAGATCTCCAGCGAGATCAGCGCCCGGATCTGGCGGGTGTGATTGGCGCGGCCGGCGGCGTGATCGGCGATCATCGTGCCGACCGCCTCGGGCGCGAAAAGCCCGCGCGCCGCAAAACGGGGACCAAGCAGCATCTCGCGGCAGAACCCGGCAAGCGCGGTTTTGAACCATTCGCCGACCGGCACTGTAAACATCTGCTTTTTGCGATAAGTCAGATCGTGCCCCAGTCGCGGCAGGACGGCGGATTTCAGGATCGCCTTGGTCTCGCCGGCCGCAAGCTTTTCGTCGCCGGGGATCCGAAAGGCCAGTTCCGCCATGCGGTAATCGAGATAGGGGGAGCGGACCTCAAGGCTGTTGGCCATGGCCATCCGGTCGGGTTTGACAAGGTTGTTGCCGGGCAAAAGCTGTGTCGTGTCGGCCAACAGCACGCGGTTGATGGGGTCCTGGTGGTCCGCGCCTTCGATGGCCGCGGTCAGCGCCAAGAAGGGATCGGCGTCGCCCCACGCCTCGGCCAGCGGACCGGCGAGAAGCTGGTTTGCCGCCCCCTCCCCCAACAGGCCGGAGGCGCGGGCATAGCGCCCGGCCCAGCCCGGCGTCAGCGCTTCGGTCGCGCCTGCGGGGAAGACGTCGCGGTATTTCTCATACCCCGCGAACAGCTCATCCCCGCCGTCGCCGGTCAGCACCATTTTGACGTCCCGCGCGGCCAGCGCGCTCAACCGGTCGGTCGGCATGAAGCTGACATCGCCATGCGGCTGATCGGTGTGCCAGATAAAGCGGGGCCACAGCGCGGCGATATCGGGCGCCGCTTCGGCCGCGGTGTGGGTTGTGGCGAAACGGGCGGCGGCGGCCTTCGCCCAGGCGGTCTCATCGAACCGGGGATCCGCGAAACCCATTGAATAGGTCCGGATCGGGCCGTCGATATGATCGCGCATGGCGCCAACCACGGAGGAGGAATCGAGCCCCCCAGACAGAAACGCGCCAAAAGCAGCATCGGCGCGCAGGCGGATGCCGGTCGCATCGTCAAGCAGCGCCGTGATCGCCTGCTCTGCCGCCTTGCCGCGCAACCCAGGCTCTGGCGCGATGGCGCCAAGATCCCAATAACAGGTTCTCTCTGGCGCCCGCCCGGGCGCGAGGCGCAGCCGATGCGCCGGCGGCAGATGGCGGATGCCGGCAAAGGCCGTGCGGGGCGCCGGCACGTAATTCAGGGCAAAAAAGGCCGCCAGCGCGCTGTGATCGACGCGCCGGGGCACACCGGCGGCGAAAAGCGCCTTGATCTCGGAGGCGAAGAAGACCGCCCCGCCCCATTCAGCGATGTAAAGCGGCTTGACGCCCAGCCGGTCGCGATAAAGCCAGGTCTCGCCAGTTCGCCGGTCGTGCAGCGCGATGGCGAACATGCCGTTCAAACGGGTCACGAAATCGGGTCCCCAGGCGCGGTACGCCTCTAGGATCACTTCGGTGTCGCCGGTTGTGCGGAACTGAGCGCCGAGCGCGCGCAGCTCCTCCCGCAGTTCGAGGTAATTGTAGATCTCGCCGTTTTGGACCACGGCGAGCGCGCCATCGGGGTCGCAAAACGGCTGGTCGGAGGCGGTGGTCAGATCGATGATCGAAAGGCGCACATTGCCGAGCGTCACGCCCCGCGATGTCACCGCACCGGCGGCGTCGGGGCCGCGGTGGCGCAGGCTGTCGCGCATCGCGTCCGCGGCGTTCGGATCCTCGGCGCTGTCCGGCGGCGCGATCCGCCCGAAAATCCCGCACATGGCGCCCTCCCTTTCCGTGCTCGCTTAGCATTGCTTTGTGCGGATGGCCAGAAAACGGCAGCCCCTTAAAGCCTGCGCAGCAGGGGGAGGACGGGAAGGAGCATCGCAGCACCCGCGCCAAGCCCAAGCAGCACGCGCGCGCCATCGCCGCCGGTGGCAAGCAGCGTCCGGTCGAGCGTCGCAAAGGCCAGGGCAAGCGCGCACATCAGAAGCACCCGCCAGAGGCGCAGCGCCGCCCAAACCCGCCCGGCAAGGGGCGGTAGGGCGGCAAGATGCAGGCCCGCAAGACTGGCGTAGAAGACAAGGAACCCCGTCATCGCACCGCCCGGCGCCCCCAAGGCGGCCAGAAGGCCAAGCCCCAGCGCGGCCAGCGCGTGGACCAGCACCCGGCCCGTGCGGCGGTTGGCGATCAGCCAAGCGGCGGCGATCAGCTCCCGCGCAGCGAAGGGCAGCGCCAGCATCATCAGTTTGGCAAAGACGATGACGCGCCCAACGCCCGGCAGCGTCATCTCACCCCGCAGAAAGACCAGCCGCGCCAGCGCGTCACCGGACACAAGGCCCACGACAACGGTCGCCAGCGCAAGCGGCAAGATCAGCGCAAGGCCGCGCGCCGGAATGGCGGCATCGGCGGGGGCGCTGGCCATCCGCGGCAAAAGCACGGTGGCCAGCGGGCCAAAGAAGATCGTAACCTGCAGCAAAAATAGCTTCAGCGCATAGGTGAAGGCCGCAAGCTCCCCAGCGCCGCCGGCGGCCGCAAGACTGCGGAAGATCAGATGCGCAGCGCCTGCGGTCCCCACCGCAAGGACACCGGCCGCGAAGAGGCCAAGAAGGCGCCGGGCGCCGCCAGGCACAGGGCCAAGGCGCGGCAGAAGCGGCGGTCGTGCGACCAGGATCAAAAGCGCAAGCCGGCCCGCGCCCGCGCAAACCGTGGCAAGCGCAAGCGCCAGGATCAGAGAGGCGCCCGGCGCCAGCGCGAGCAGCGCCGCGCAGAGGATCACGTTGTAAAGAACCGTGCCAAGGCCCACGACAAAAAACCGGTCCTGCACATTGGCCCAGGCCCCCACCGCCCCGGCCAGCGCGGCCAGCGGGATCGATAGCGCAACCAGCCGGATGGCCGTTGTCCAAATCTCTGCCCCCTCTGGCACCAGCCCCGGTGCAAGCAGGGTCGCCAGCGCGCCGGGCGCCACGGCGATGGCCGCCGCGATCAGACCGCCGATCAAAAGCGCCAGCGTCGCCACAAGGCGGAACAGCGCAGGCCGCGCCGGAGCCTCTTGTTGGCGCAGCGCCGGGACAAGCGCCGCGGTGAACCCGCCCGCCAGCAATACACCCACCACGAACTCTGGCAGGGTCATGACCAGGATGGCGATATCGGCCTCGACACTGACGCCAACGCGGCCGGCCAGCAGCACCTCCCGCAGGAAGCCGAGCACCCGGCCAAGAAGAAGTGCAACCGACAAAAAGAGTGTCGCGCGGATCATCGCGGCGCGCCCCTTAGCGCGCTGGGATAAGTCGGGCCGGACCGCCCGAACGCCGCGCCCGGCCAAGCTTGGCTGTGCTGAGGGCGGGGGGGCGTGGCGCCGCAGAAGCCCGCCCCAAGATCACCATGCGGTGGATCTTGGGGTGGTGTTTTTGCGTCCCATGCGGCCCCGTGTGTCGCTAAACGGCGGCCTTGAGCGCGTCGACCAAATCTGTGCGTTCCCAGCTAAACCCGCCATCCGCGTCGGCCTCGCGGCCGAAATGGCCATAGGCCGCCGTCCGCCGATAGATCGGGCGGTTAAGGCCCAGATGCGTCCGGATCCCACGGGGTGTCAGGCTCATACTCGCGCGGATCGCGGCCTCGATCCGGGCCGGATCCACGGTCTCGGTCCCGCCGGCATCGACATAGATCGACAAGGGCTCCGGCACGCCGATGGCATAGGACAGCTGGATCGTGCAGCGCGCAGCCATACCGGCGGCGACGACATTTTTGGCCAGATAGCGCGCGGCATAAGCGGCCGAGCGGTCGACCTTGGTCGGATCTTTGCCCGAAAACGCGCCGCCGCCATGGGGCGCCGCCCCGCCATAGGTATCGACAATGATCTTTCGACCGGTCAGCCCAGCATCGCCATCGGGACCGCCGATCACAAAGCGACCCGTCGGGTTGACATGCCAGATCGTCTCGGCAGCGATCCAGCCTTCGGGCAGCACCTCGTGAATATAGGGCTGCACCAGATCCTGAACGTCCGCCGAGGACATATCGGCGTCGACATGTTGGGTGGACAGGACGATCGTGTGGACCCGGGCGGGCGCGCCGTCGCGGTATTCGACGGGCAGCTGGCTTTTGGCGGCGGGCCCAAGCTGCGATGCTTCGCCGGAATGGCGCACCTCCGACAGGCGGCGCAGGATCTTATGGGCATAAAGGATCGGCGCCGGCATCAGTTCCGGCGTTTCGTCGGTGGCGTAGCCGAACATGATGCCCTGATCGACAGCCCCTTCATCCTTGTTGCCCGCAGCGTCGACGCCTTGGGCAATGTCTTGGCTTTGCTCGTGCACATAGCAGTCGATCGAGCAGGTTTTGAAGTGAAAGCCCTTCTGGCGATATCCGATATCGCGGATCACGCCGCGGGCAACGGCACTGATCTCCTCCGGCGTTACGGCGTTGTCGTCCGAGATCTTAACCTCGCCCATCAACACCACCTTGTTGGTCGTCGCCGCCGTTTCGACCGCGACACGGGCCTCAGGCTCCCGCGCGATGATCATGTCGATGACCGCGTCCGAGATCTGATCGCAGACCTTGTCGGGATGCCCCTCCGACACGCTTTCGGAAGTGAAAAGGTAGTTTTTACGGTCTGACATACGGCGGATCCCGGAACCAAAATTGTCAGAGCGTCGTATCGCCCCGCTCCGACAAGTGCAAGATCATGCGCGTGCCGCGCCCTTTAAAGGTGCTTAGCCCCACCGATATGACCGTCGTTGGCGTAAAAGCCGCTGAAATCCAGGCCCGCATCCCAAGTAAAGTAGTAATCGAGACGGCGGAACGCGACGTTGCTGAAAATACCGGTCTTGCTCATATTGCGAAGTCCAAAATTGCCGATCTGACTGTAAATTCGAATCAAAAGATGTTCGACATCGATCCCACCCGCGACGCCGGTTTTTCCAGGTGTCGTCGCACGGCCATTGACCAAGATTTGCACAACAGCGATTTGGATCCGCGCAAGCTCATCATTTTTGATCCCAAGGTCGCGGATCGCTTTGCTGCGCGTGTCAAACCGGTGCTGCACGTCCTGGGCGGTGCCGATATAGTATGGGTGCCTGTCCTTGCCGCTGTTGTAGATCACGTAAAGCCGGGACGCCCGCGGCAGGGCCGGGGCGGGAAAGATATAGCCGTTCTGTTTTGTATAAGTGTGGTGCGATTTGTAATGGAACGTCACGTTGCGTGGCATAGGTCCCCTCCGCGCTTGTCACACGCAAGGGTTGTCTCGTGTCGCGGCGATGACTGTAACGACAGTGACATTCCGCGGCGTTTCGGGCGCTTAAAACGTGCCGTCATAGGCGCGGCGGTCGATCCGGCAGGCCAGCACGGTGACCCCGCCCCGTGCAAGGGCGTCCGGCGCTGCCTTGGCCAGCGTCTCTGTGTCGTCGATCCACTGACCGGCAAGGCCCAGCGCCGCCGCGACGGCGGGAAAATCGGTGGCGCCGAAATCGACGCCTTGATTGGGCCGTTGGCTGTTGCGTTGCTTCATTTCGATCAGGGCCAGCAACGTGTCGACCAGCACGCAGACGATCAGCGTGACGCCCATGTCGCGCAGCGTCGCAAGCTCCCCCAACCCCATTTCAAGCCCGGCGTCGCCGACAAAAGCCACCACCGGCGTGCCGGGCGCACCCAGCGCATGGCCGGCGGCCAAGGGCACAGCGCAGGCCATGGTGCACAGCGCGGTGGACTGCAGCATCTGGCGGGGGCCGGGGCATGGCCAGGTTTGACTGAGGAGAATGCGGTGCGCGCCGCTGTCGGCCGTAATCACCGGCTCGGCCGGCAGCACCGCGCGCAGCGTGGAGAAGACCGCGCCCGGGCCCCAATCGGGGGGCTGAAACGCGTCCGCCAGCGCCGTCTGCGCGGCGGCGATCTCCCCCCCCGTCCAGCGGGGCGGCGTGTCGGTCCCGCTGGCAAGCGCTGCCAATGTCGGGGCAAGGTCGGCGCGCAGCGTTTCGGTCACGCTGTGCATCCCGTGGGTGCGCAAAACCGGCGTGATGTCGATGACAGGCGTCCCCGGCGTCCAGGGGTCAATCCAGCCTGTGCGCATCTCAATCGGGTCGTAGCCTGCCAGAAGGATGCAATCGGCGGCCCGGATCAAAGGCATCAGGATCGCGTCGGCCTTTGGCGAAAGACCGGCACCGCCAAGCGCCAGGGGATCACGCTCATCCAAAAGGCCCTTGCCCTTGTAGCTGGTGATCAGGGGCAGGCCCTCTGCCCGGCAAAACGCCGACAGCGCGGGCCCAGCTTCGGCGTTCACGGCATCGACCCCTGCGATCACAAGCGGCCGCGCAGCGCCGGCAAGCTGCGCCCGGCAGCGCGCGAGCACCGCATCCGCGGCCGGGCGTGTTGCACCCGCGGCCGGGATCGGGGGCACCCGCCGCTCCTCGCTCGGGCCCTCGGCGATGGCGATAGGCACGGCGATATGGACCGGGCCCGGCTGCCCGTCGAGCGCCAACGCCACCGCCTTGGCCATCATCGCGCCGACAGCACCTGGGGCCGCGCGAAAGCTGCCCTTTACAATCGGCCGCAGCAGCGCCTGGTGGTCGAAAACCTGATGCGTATAGGTTTCGGCCAAGGCCGCATCGACGCAACCGGTCAGAAAAATCAGCGGGACACGGTCTTGCCAGGCATTGGCCACCACGTTGATGGCGTTGGCCACGCCTGGCCCGATGGTGGCGACCAAAACCCCCGGGGCGCCGGTCGCATGCCACAACCCTTCGGCCATGAACCCGCCCGCATTCTCATGCTTGACCAGCACAAAGGACAGCCCGGCCCGCGCAAGCCCGTCCATCAGGCCCAAAACCTCACCGCCCGGGATCCCGAACGCGTGGGTTGCGCCAGCCTCGGCCAGGGCGCGCCCGATAATGTCGGCGCCGGTCTCTTGCATCATGTCTTTCCTTCGCATCCAGGGGGCCATCGGCCGGAGCTTTCAAATCCGGCGCGGAGCGTGCACCGCCCACCGCGAAAAGACCAGTCCGACCCAGTCAGGGATGCGTGAACGGGCAGCCGTCCCCGCCCCTGGCGGACCACGTCGGCGCGGTTGCGGCACGCAAGCTTGGCGCGTCGCAGGACCGCGGTACGGGCGGCCGTCCCCGCCCCCAGCAGAACACGTCGACGGGGGCGATGCACGCAAACCTGGCCTATCGTGCGGGCGCGGCTCGGGTGCGGGCGAAAGCCTTTCGCAATAATCCCTGGATCACGGAACACTGCCTGAAACCGCAGATTTCATCGCGTCTGAGAGGCTTGATGCCTCAGGTCCTCCACGTAACGCTTCAGGCGCCGGGATAGCCCCCCATCTCGCAGATCCGCGCCCATTCGGCTTCCGTCACGGGCTGGACGGAGAGGCGGGTGTTGTTGACCAACACCATGTCGGCGAGCGCGGGGTCCGCTTTGCACATCTCCAATGTCACAGCGCGCGGAAACGGACCGACGGCGCGGATGTCCACACAATCCCAACGCGGGTCGTCCGTTGTGCTGTCGGGATGGCTGAGCGCGCTGACCGCGACCACGCCGACGATGCTTTTTTCCTTCTGGCTGTGGTAGAAAAACCCAAGATCGCCAAGACGCATGTCGCGCATGAAATTGCGGGCCTGGTAGTTGCGGACGCCGTTCCATTCCTCACCCTCCGCGCCGCGGGCGACCTGATCGGCCCAGCTCCATTCCCCCGGTTCCGATTTAAAAAGCCAATAGGCCATGACCGCCCCCCTATCGCGCCTGCCGAAAAGACCGGCGCGCAAGTCTTGTGCGATGGGGCGCAGGGGTGCAAGGAGGGGGCGCGCTGCTGGGGGGCGCGTGCGATGATGGCAAAAAAACGCCAAAGCCGGGTCCGCGCTTGGCTTCGGATCGGCGGGCAGGTTTATGCAAGCATTGACGAGCGTGATCTCGGCCTGATCGCGGCGGGCGTCGGGTTTTATGCGATGCTGGCGCTTTTCCCCGCACTGGCCGCGACAATCGCCGTGTGGGGACTGGTCGCGGACCCCGCCATACTTGAACGTCAGCTTGACACCATCGCCCCCCTGATGCCCGAGCAAGCCTTCGCGATCCTCAGACGGCAGACGGAGGCGTTGATCAGCGCCAACGACTCAGCGCTTGGCTGGACCTTCGGTGTGTCGCTTGCCGGATCGCTTTGGTCGGCGCGGGGCGGTTTGTCG
>CALCPC010000800.1 GCA_937900975.1 uncultured Paracoccaceae bacterium | reverse complement strand
TGAGCGACACGGGCGGCGGCCACCGGGCGAGCGCGCAGGCGCTGGCGGCTGCGCGCGCGCTGCGCGACACGCTTCTGGCTCCGGTGGGGCAGCGGCGGCTGGCGGCGCTGGGCCATGCGGTCCCCGCGCCCGAGATCGGCGCCGCGCGCCCGGTCCCGCAAGGGCTGCCCGACGCCGCGCGCCCGCTTGGCCCCGCGCTGCGCCCCGGCGCGGTTGAGCGGGAGGCGGTGCAGCAGCTCGCCGCGCTGCTTCGGGCCGGCGGGCTTGGCGGTTGGCGGCTTCTCGTGCTGGGCTTCGGCCCAGACACTGTGGCCGCCAAGGCGCAGGCCGGCGCTGTCGCCACCGCGCGTCGTCGCGCGGCCCCGGGGGCCAAGGGCGATGTGCGCCACGCCAAAGAGGGCAAACCGCAGTTTTGTCCGGGCGACCCGATGGCCGCGAGGGTTGAGTTTTGGGTGGTGCCAGGCGGCTAGGGCGGTGTGCAGCGCCTGCCCCCGCCAGAAAGGCCGCGCGCGCCCTGCGGCCTTTCTTGGTCGGACCAAGCGCGCCGGGATCGTGCTCGCGCGTCTCTGGACTGTCGCGCGCCCGTCTTGGATCTGTCCGTGGCGGGGCCCGGTCGCCGCGCCGCCCCAGCCGTGGCGCACAGCGGACCATGACAACCTCAGCTCCCCTGGGCGGATCAGGACCGGTTGCCGCACGCACGCCCGGCGCCAAAGCCCGGGGCAAATGACCCGCCCAAAAAAACCTGCCGCCGGCAACGGCTCTGCCGGCGCGCAACCGCTTTCCCTGGGGAGCGGGCCTCGCCCCTTGGGCGCGGCGGGGCCCCGGCGCCCAAGTTTTCCCAAGGACACGCGCCAGCCGCGACGCTGCGCCCCAAGTAAACAGCCGATTTTTTCTTGGATTTTTTTCCGATCCCGGTATCACCCGCGCAGTCTGAGGGGGATGAGTAATGGGACAGGGTCGGGTGCTGATTATAGGCAGTGCGCCCGAGGCGCCGGAGGCGGCGGCCTGGGATCGGTCGGCTTTTGACACGATCGTGGTGATCAACAATGCCTGGCGCATCCGCCCCGATTGGGAGGCATTGGTCTATCCCGCCGACTTTCCGGCCGAGCGTTTGCCCCCCGCGCCGCATTCCGATCAGCAGCTTATCGGCGAGGCGGCTTTTGTCCCGGCTCAGAACGCCTTTGGCGGGTTTGTCTACGGTGGCGGCACAATGGCGTTCACCGCCGGGTATTGGGCGCTTTACGCGCTTCGCCCGCGCGTGCTCGCCTGGTTTGGTTGCGACATGGTCTATCCGCCGGGGCGCACGCATTTTTATGGCGCCGGGCGGGCCGATCCACTCCGCCCCGACGTGACGCTGCAATCACTGGAGGCGAAGGCCGCCCGGCTGATGGCCATCGCGGCGACCGAGGGCTGTTCGTGCCTAAACCTCTCGGTCGGGGAGAGCCGACTGGTTTTTCCCCGGGCCACGCTTGCGGATCTGATGGGCCCGCCGCCGCCGCTTAGCGCCGACCCCGCCGGTGTCGCGGCGATCCGTGAGGCCGAGGCGAGGATCGGCAATTTCGTCCCCTCGGGGCGCTATTGGGAAGTGGCGGACACCTTCCGGGCCGACACGCTTGCCCGGCTCGATCAACGCTGGCTTGCCTTGCGCGCGCAAGCCGCTGGAGCCGCTTAGGTCTCGCCGCAAGGCAACATGCAAGGCTTGCGCCCAAATCGACACAGTGCAGGCCCCCAAGATTTTCGCGCTCGGCGTGATGGATTGGTCCGGCGCGCTTCAGCACGGCCCCGTCCATAATACCGGCCCCCGCAGCCCCTGTCCGCCCGCGCAAGGCCTGCAGAGCAGGAGGGACTCCGGGTGACACTCGCGGAGTCCCAGGGCATCGACACGGTTCACAGTGAAGCCAAAAGGATCCGGGGTGAGCCCTTTGTGCCATTCAGGATCTGGGCGGGCTATCTGAACCCAAAAGCATCCAGTCGGCATCCGTGGATTCCGAAAGGATCCGTGCAGTGCGCGCTGAACCCCAAGCCACCTCATCTGCACATGCTAGGCCCGAAAGCCCGCGGGGCGTGCGCAATGAATGCGAGAGCATACGCGGGATAGGCTCCGGGACTAAAAGCACGCTCGGAATGCAATCCGACGGATTGCATGCGCGGAATGTGCGAGGGGCCCGAGAGCATACGCAGAATGCGCGATGTGGCCGAGAGCAGCTGCGCGGACGATGCGACCGAAAGCGCCCGGAGGGCGCTAAGCCCTCGGGCATGCGCGTGGCGCTGGTTGAGCCGATGACACCAGCGCACGCGCTGGCAACCTCGCCGGTTGGCGCGTGGGCCGAACGGGCCGCTCCGTTGGATTTGGCTTATCGCAAAGAGGCGGTGCGCCCTGGCGGTCAGGCTGAGTTCTGGCCGCCGATGGCGCCCCTAGGCGCTGCCGGTCAGGCGCGCGCGACCGTGTTCCAAAACACCCAGCAAACGCGGGCGCAGATCCGGGATCTTGATGTCTTTCGACAAATAGTCGATCGCCCCGCCGACCAGGCCCGAGACCACGGTGCTGTCGTCATAGCTGTTGGACAGCATCACAACCGGGATCCCGGCCCAACACTTGTCGCCTTTCAACTCCAACAAGAAATCCGTCCCCTTCATGTCCGGCAGATGCACGTCGAGAAGGATCAGATCCGGCCGCTCTCGATCCAGCACCTCAAGCGCCGTTGCGCAATCGAGCGCCGTCAGCACGTCTGCCGTCTCTCCGATCACACGCTCAATCAGACGGTGGATCAAAAGGTCATCGTCGACGATCAGCACCTTGGGCCGCCCGCCGGGCTTGCGCAGGATCTGCCCCGCGGCCCGCGCCTCTATCTCGGCCAGGGTGCGGCGGGCGTCTTCTAGGAACCCCTCTATAAGGCGCCGCTACTCAAAGCGTTGG
>CALCPC010000799.1 GCA_937900975.1 uncultured Paracoccaceae bacterium | reverse complement strand
GGCAGCCGGCGGGTTTCCGCGCCGACCCCTGGATCGGTCGGCAAGTCGCGCGTCGACCGCGCACCAATCGGCCCGGCGGCATCGATCACGGTTTCCGGGATCTCGGCCCGCGCGCCGCCGCCCCCTGTCAGGCTTGAGGCCGCCGCGGCCTCCGGCGACAAGGGCCAGCCGGCCTTGGCGGCGGCCACCTGACAGCACTCAATCAGCGCAGTGTTCTTGGCCAGCCGGCGATGCGCCTTCATATCGCCATCGCGGTAGGCGTTGAGAATGCGCAGACCGATCGGATCCATGCCCACGGCCTCCGCCACCCGGTCCATCTGACATTCGATGGCGAAATCGACGCCGGTGATGCCAAAGCCGCGCATTGCGGTCGCTGGCGTGCGGTTTGTTAAGACGCAAAAGACTTTGTAGTCGACGTTGGGGATCGTGTAGGGCCCCTGAAGATGGCCGGTCCCCTTTTGCACCGCATAAGAAGAGAGGCGCGTGTAAGCGCCGGAATCGAAAAAGCCGGTGAAGGCGCGGGCCACGATCCGGCCATCGGCCATCACCCCGTCCTTGATCCGCCACCGCTCTGCCCCGCGGGGCGCGCCGACCTGCATCTCCTCCGCACGGTCCCACATGAACTTGACCGCCCGCCCGGTCAGCCGCGCGCCGAGAACGGCCATCGGCTCGGTCAGGCTGTCGACCTTGCCGCCGAACCCGCCCCCCACGGTGCCGCCGATAAAGTGAAGCTTGGAGGAGGGCATGTCGAGCAGCTTCGCGGTGGTCCCAAGCGAGAAGAACAGCGCTTGCGTCGCTGTGTGACACAGGATGCGGTCATTGGTCTCGGGCACGGCGATGGCACCACAGGTCTCCATCGGCGCCTGTTCGATGGGCGACATTTGGTAGGTCGCCTCGACGATGTGATCGGCGGCGCGAAACCCCGCTTCGACATCGCCAAAGCGCAGTTTCTGGTGGTCGTAGGGCGCGTAGTCGAAACTGTTGTTGGGGTATTCGGGATTGACCACGGGGGCGCCGGGTTTCAGCGCCGCCTCGACGTCGAGGACATGCGGCAGCACTTCCCAATCGACGCGGATCGCCGCGATGGCGGCGCGGGCGATGGCCTCGGTTTCGGCGATCACGGCCAGGATCGGCTCCCCGCGATAGGCGCAGATCTCGGGCTGCAAAAGCGCTTCATCGTCGCGTCCGAACCCAATGAGAGAGAGGAGCGTGTTGAGGTTGCGCGGCACGTCGCCCGGACGCACCAGGCGCAGGACCCCCGGCATCGCCTCGGCCTGGCTGGTGTCAACATGGCGGATCCGCGCCCGGTGGTGGGGGGAGCGGAGGGCGCGCATATGCAAGCGCCCCTCAAAAAGATGATCGTCGTAAAACGCCGTGCGGCCGGTGCCATGGCCAAGAATGTCCTGGCGCAGCGCCGGCTGGCCGATGGTGCCGAGATTGTCGTCGCGCTCATCGGCGAAAAGATCCTTGCGAAATTCAATGGTCATCCAGCAACCCTCCCCCGCATCCGCCCGGCGGCGGTCAATATGGCGTCGACGATGGGCTCGTAGCCCGTGCAGCGGCAAAGATTGCCGGAAATCGCCTCGATCACCTCTGCGCGGGTCGGGTCGGGGGTGCGGTCGAGCAGGGTTTTGGCTGCCATCAGCATCCCCGGCGTGCAGAACCCGCATTGCGCGGCGAACCCTTCCATGAAAGCGGTCTGCAAGGGGTGGAGATCGGGGCCCGCCGCAAGACCCGCGGTGGTTTCGACCGCGCGCCCCGCGACGGTTTCGGCGAGCGTCAGACAGGCGAGGTGGAGCGCGCCGTCGATGCGCACGGAGCAGGCGCCGCAGGTGCCCTGGCCGCAGCCGTATTTCGGGCTGAGATCGCCGACGCCGCGGCGCAGGGTGTCGAGAAGGTTCGCGCCGGGGTCGACGAAAACCGCCGTCTCGCGGCTGTTGAGGGTGAAGGAAAGGGGTTTTTTGCTCATCGCCGGTCCTTTCGGAAGAATGCGTCTTGTACTCTGACGACGAGGAAGAGAAAGAGGGCGGCGGCACGCGGTGTAAAAGGCGCGGCGCAAAGCGGCACCGACGCGACGCCCCGGCGCCCGGCGTCGACGGCGGCGCAGCGTCTGCGTGGGCGCGCAGCATCGCGGTTCGGTCTGGGGCGCCGCCGGCCGGGGCCGGTCGGCGGGGCTGCGGACGGGGCTGGGGGCGGGCGGGTTTGCGCGCGGCGTTTCGCGAACGCGCCGGGGGCGCGCGTGCGGCTGGGGACCACGGGGGCCCGGCGGCTGTCCGGTGCGGGATTGGGTGTGCTGCGCGGCCTTGGGCGGATCATCCGGCGCGCTCCTCTAACAAGCGGCGCAGATGGACGGGCGCGGTTTCGCGCCGATACCAGCCCGAGGCCAGGGCATCGTCGGGCGGGTTGAGCCCCTCGGTCGCCGCGGCGGTCGCGCGGGCGATGGCCGCCGCGGCGAGCGCTGCACCTTCGAGCGCCCGCTCAACCGGAGCCACGCGCACGGGCGGTTCGGCCATCGCGCCATAGGCGACCCGCGCACCGGTGATCCGGCCCGCGGCCCCCGGCAGCCACGCCGCCATCGACATCACCGACACGCCCTTTGGCTTTACCCGCGAGACTTTGCGGAAGCGAAACTCCCCCGTCTGCGGGCGGGCGAGGCTGACGGCGCGGACAAACCCCGGGCGCGCCGCGCGGCGGGCCAGCAGATCGGCCAAGGGGCGCGCCGCGCCATCGGCCATCTCGGCAACACCGTCGCGCGCCAGGAGCGCCGTCGCGAAGTCGCCATAAGGGTGCGGCGCGAAGAGGTTGCCGCCCACGGTCGCCATGCTGCGCACAGCCGGACCGCCGATCTGCCGCGCGACGGGCGCGAGAAACGACAGCTCTGGCCGCGCGCTCACGGCGGCCATCGTCACCCCCGCGCCCAGCACGATCCGCCCCGCCTCGGCCCGGATCTCGGTCAGCGCGGGATCGGTCGTATAGGCCAAGCGCGCAGCCCCCGCCTGGCCGTAATTGACATCGCGCATCACCAGCGTGCCGCCGGCCAGAACCCGGGTGTCGGGGCCGAGCGCGCGGGCCAGCTCTGCCACGGTGGCGAAGTGATCAACGGAGACAGTCATGAAAGCCCCATATGCGCCCGGATCGCGTCGAACCCGGCTTGGTAAATTGTCTCGCCCACCAGCGCGCCCAGTGTTGCGCCTTGCCCCGCGGGCGTGTCGAACCGGCTTTCCCATTGCCAGAACGTCGCATCGCCATCGGTGACGGGCATCAGCCGGACATGCGCCACATAGTTAAACAGCGGGATCGGCGTCTCGAGCAGGCAGTAGCTGTAGGCGGTCTCAAGATCGGAAAGGGTGAGAAGCTGCTCGCGCAGCTCCCCCCCGTCGTTGAGGCGGAAGCGGCGGACACAGCCAACCTCATCCGCCCCCCGGCCCCGGTCGACGGCGCTTGTCGCGATCGCCGGATGCCAGCGGTCGTGGCCGTTGAAATCGCGCAGAACCTCCCACGCGGCCTCAATCGGCGCGTCGAGCACGGTGCTGCGCAGAACGTGGACCATGACCCCCCGCCCTTACTTGAAGACCATGTCCGCGGGGTCGAACGTCGTCACCTGGGCATACATCAGCCCATCGCGTGTGACATAAGCGTCGGCGCCCTTATAGGGTTCGGCCAGCCAGTCCGCCTCCACCCGCCAGGAGACGTTGACGGTGTCGCCCACGGTTTTGACCTTTTCGGCGATAAACGTGGCGCCAAGAAAGCCGCCATCGCTGCGGGGCGTGCAGAACCCGGCGAAAACGTCGCCGATCGCGGCCCGCCCCTCGATCCAGACGCCGCCTGGCAGGATGAACAGCACTTCCTCGGGATACTGCGCCATCAGCCGATCCCAGTCGCACGCGTTGAGCGCTTCGATATGCTCAAACGTCACCATCTCGGGATTGGGTTGCAAGACCAGCGGCGGCAGGCTGCGGGCGTGGCCATCGGCCAGCGCGGCCCCCGCGCTGATCGTCAGGGCTGTGAGCGTTGCTATCAGTGTCTTCATCGTATCCTCCCTGGTTCGGTTCGGGCCTTTTCGACCCATTTTTTTCCGGCTAACCGCCGAAATGGCGTTTCAGCGCGTCAAACCCGCCCTGAAACACATTCGTGCCGATGCCCTGTACAAGATCCGCCTCATCGCCGGGATCGCAGGAAAACTCTGCCGTCCATTCGATGAACGTGCGGTCGCCTTCGGTGATCGGGGTGAGGCGGAGGGTCGCGATATAGTCCTCAAGCGGCATCGGGCTCTCAAGGATCGCGTAGGTGCAAAACATGTCATAATCTGACAGGCCGAGAAGCTGCTCTCGTAAGTTATCGCCGTTTTGAAGGTGAAAGTTGCGGATGCAGCCGACCTTATCGGCGGGCAGCGCATCCTCGATCCGGCTGTCGCGGATCCGGGGATGCCATTTCGGCAACGCATTGAAATCGCGCACCCGGTCCCACACCCGGGGGGCGGGCGCGCCAATGACGGAGGAGACGAAAACCCGCGCCATCCTCAGCCCTTATCCCGGCCGCTTGGGGGCTTGGCGGCGGCTTTCCCCTCCGCCGCCTGGGCCCGCGCAATCTCGGAGGTCGCGCGCGTCATGTCGGAGGCGGTGCGGATTTTGGCCGAGCGGCCCATATCCTTGCCGTCGATGCCGATCTCCTTCATCAGGCTGTCGACGAAGGGCGCTTGCACGCGGTAGCGGAGGGCAGAGTTCATCACCTCGTCGGTCGGGCTGGGGGCGCCGCCCAGCGGGTCTCCACCGCCCGGACCGCTGCTGCCGCCGCTCCAATCCAGACCTTGCGTGCCAGAGCCGCCAAGCTGCATGATCTTGATGTCGCTGACTTTTTCCAGCGGTTTGACACTGGCCGAGACGATGCCTTCGACATGCTCCAGCATCTTGCGCTTGAACAGGCTGTGGCGGGCCTCGTCGGTGAGGATGTTCTCGGCCTCGTTGATCAGTTTCTGCGCCTCGGCGGCGACGGCGGCGCGGATCTGCTCGGCCTCCGCGGCGATGCGCTTTTCCGCAGCATCGCGTTCGGCATGGGTGAGCGCCACGGATTTGGTGCGGTTCGCGGCCTCGGTTTCGGCGGCGGTCTTCACCCGTTCTGCCGCCTCTGTGGCCTTGGCGCGGGCCCGCTCGGCCTCCACCGCGGCCGCGCTTTCTTCAAGCGATTTTTGGTAAAGCGCGATGGCCTTTTCCATCCCGGCCACTTCGACCGCACGCTCGCGCCCGATCTCCAGCTTCCGCCGCTCGGTCTGGTGGCCGATGCGGGCATCGTCAAGGCCGCGTTCTTTGGCGATTTCGGCGCGCTCGATCTCCTCCTGGCTTGCGATCTCGGCCTCTCGCAGCGCCTGCACGCGAGAGATTTCAAGCTGTTCCAGCGCTTTGCGGCGCTCTAGCTTGCGCGCATCAAGCACCTGTTCGGCTGCGATCTTTTCGGCGTCGACGGTGCGCGCCTTGGCCACCCGCGCGGCCTCCACAGCCTCGTCGGCGGCGATCTGAGCGGCGTCGAGCGCCTTGTTCCGCGCAATCTCCAGATCCCGGATCCGGCGGTCGCGGGCGATCTTCTCGGCCGTCGTTTCGGCCTCTTTCTCGATCCGCTGCCCCTCGACCAAGCGGCGAGAGCTGATTTCGGCGGCTTCGATCGCCTCTTGCTTTTCGATCTCGCGCGACCGGATCTCGGCCTCTTTCGCGATCTCGGCGGCGCGGGTCTTCTGCTCTTCGGCGATGCGGGCGGCCGACACGTCCTCCTGCGCCGAAAGATTGGCGATATCCACGGCGCGGTTGCGCGCGATCTCGCGGGCGCGGGTCTCTTCCTCATAGGCGATGCGGGCGGCGGCGATGGCTTTGTCGCGGGCAATCCGCGCGGCCTCGGTCGCTTCCGCTTTCGCGATCTCGGCGGCCTCCAGCGCGCGCGCTTTGGCGACGCCGCGCTCTTCGGTGGTCTCTTCGGCGGCCAAACGCTCGACGCCAAGCGCGCGCTCCTGCGCGATCCGCGCGATCTCCACCGCCTTGCGGCTGGCGATCTCGGCCTCGTCGATGGCTTTGTTGCGCGCAATCTCCAACGCGCGCACGCGCTCTTCCTGCTGGATCCGCTCGGTCGAGGTCGCCTCCGACGCCTCGATTTGGGCCGCGTCCAGGATCCGCTGGCGCGCGAGCTCCAGCTTGCGAGTCTCTTCCTCGGACGCGATGCGTTCGGCGGCCAGGTTCTTCTCCCGCGCGATTTCGGCGGCTTGCGTGGCCTCCGCCTTCGCGATCTCGGCGGCCTCCAGCGCCCGGGCCTTCGCCACGCCCCGTGCCTCTGTGCTCTCTTCGGCGGCCAGACGCTCAACGCTGAGCGCCCGGTCCTGCGCGATGCGCGCGGTCTCCACCGCCTCGCGGCTGGCGATCTCGGCCTCGTCGATGGCTTTGTTGCGCGCGATCTCCAGCGCGCGCACCCGCTCCTCCTGCTGGATCCGCTCGGTCGAGGTCGCCTCCGACGCCTCGATTTGGGCGGCGTCCAGCATCCGCTGGCGCGCGATCTCACGCGCGCGGGTCTCTTCCTCGGACGCGATGCGCTCTACCGCCAGGGCCTTTTCGCGCGCGATCTTCGCGGCCTCCACCGCCTGGCCCGAGGCGACTTCAGATGCCTCCAACGCTTCCTTGCGCTTGATCTCCAACTCCCGCGTTGCCCGATCCGACGAAATGCGCTCGGCGTTCACCGTCTTCTCCTGCGCAATCCGCAGCTTCTCGGCGGCCTCGCGGCTGGCGATCTCGGCCTCTTCGATGGCGAGGTTGCGGGCGATCTCTTGCTCCCGCGTGGTTTTCTCCAGCGCGATCCGCGCCTCAGTCACCGTCTGTTGCTGCGCGATCTTTGCCGTTTCGATCAGCTCGCGCGCGGCGATGTCGGCGGCGTCGACGGCCTTTTGGCGGGCAATCTCACGCGCCTGGGTTTCTTCATCCTTGGCGATCCGCGCCTCGGTTACCGCGCGCTCCTGCGCGATACGGGCCTTGTCGATGGCCTCGCGGGCGGCGATCTCGGCTGCCTCGGTTTGCTCGGTCGTGCGGATCCGCTCAGCGGTGACGGAGGTCTCCTGCTGGATCCGCGCCTTCTCGACCAGTTCGCGCGTTGCGATCTCGGCCTCGTCGATGGTTTTCTGACGCTCGATCTCCTGGCGCCGCACGTCGCGCTCGCTGGCGATGCGCGCCTCGGCGATCTGGCGGTCGTTGGCGATCTTGGCCGTCTCGATGGCCTCCCGCGACAACAGCGTGGCTTGCTCGGCCTCTTTCTCCCGCTCGGCGCGCTCCCGCGCCAGATCGGCACGCTGCTGGGCGCGGCGGAACTCGACCTCACGCTCCTGCTCCAGCCGCGCCTCTTCGCTCTCGCGCTCGATATCCAGCGCCTGCTTTTCCGCCTCAAGATTGCGCGCGCGGATGCGGATCATCGCATCCTGCTCGATGTCGTTGCGCAGCTTGCGACGTTCCTCGACCGCGGCGATCACGCTGGTCAGACCTTCGGCGTCGAAGCGGTTGGAGGGGTTGAAATACTCGATCTCGGTCTGATCGATATCGGTGATCGCCACCGTCTCATGCTCCAGCCCGTTTTTGTCGAGCCCCGCCTGCGCGGCGGCAAGCACACGCTCCACATAGGCGTCGCGGTT
>CALCPC010000798.1 GCA_937900975.1 uncultured Paracoccaceae bacterium | reverse complement strand
GGGCGGCGTGCCAGCCCGGCCCATGGCCGAGGCCCAGCGCCGTGGCCATATCGGCGCTGACTTGGGCCGGCGCGCGGGTGCCGACGGGACCCGCGAATTGCAACCGCGCGGACTCTGCCCGGCGCCGCGGGCCCTCAGCCGCCAGATCGGACAACGGCGCGCGCCAGGCCGCCAGCCGGTCGCCCACAAGGATCGGCAGCGCCGCCTGCATCCGCGTCCGCCCCATCAGCGCGGCGGCGCCGTCGCGCGCCTCAAGCGCGCGCATCGCGTCAAGCACATCGGAAAGCCGCGCCAGCAAAAGCGGATAGAGCCTGTCCAGCGTTAGCGCCAAGCTTGTGTCGAGCACGTCTTGGCTGGTCGCGCCGACATGAACTGCCGCCGCAGCCTCGGCGTCTGGCGCTGCGGCGCGCAGCGCGCGGACGAGCGCAGGGACAGGGACGCCATCGGCCAGGCTGCCGGCGCCCAGCGCGGCCAGATCGGGCCGAAAGGCTGCCAGGGCTGCGTCCGCGCGGCCCGCCGCCGCGCGCTCCACCAGACCCGCCTGTGCCATTGCCGCCGTCAGCGCCCGCTCAAACGCCACCATATGCTTGGCCTGCGCCGCCCCGGAAAACAGCGCCTGAACGCCGGCGTCGCCCAAAAGCGGTGCATAGAGGGGAGAGGTGTTGTGCATCGGCGGACCCTGCGACCAAGAACGCCCCAGCATCGCCCAGCCCCCGGCGGCTGTCCAGCGCGGGTCCAAAGGGGCCTGCCGCGCCGCTCGGGGATCAACGCGCGCGGCCCTCACGCAACGCTGGCCGGTCGCCCGTCAGGCCAGCGGCCTCTCTGGTCAAGCGGCTGTACCGCGCCCAAAGCCAACGTGCGGCCAAGCCCCAGGACCGGATTGCTGTTCGAAAAGATCCGGTTGATCCCATCGGTCGCCAAGGACAGCGCCGCGATGTCGAAGCTGCGCCAGCGGCGATACCGCTCCAACACATCCGCCGCGCCCGGATCCTCGCCCCGCCGCACCGCCTCGGCCAGCACTTCGGCCAAGGCGGCGGTGTCGCGAAAACCCAGGTTCAGACCCTGCCCCGCCAACGGGTGGATCCCATGCCCCGCGTCGCCCACCAGCGCCAGCCGCGGCGCCGTCAGCCGCGTGGCAAGCGACAGGCCGATGGGATAGCTGTAGCGCACGCCAGCCAGCGCGATCTCACCCAAATGGTCGCCAAAGCGTGGCCGCAGCACGGCCAGATAGGCCGCATCGTCGAGCGCATTGATCGCCGCCGCCCGCGCCGCGGACTCTGTCCACACCAGCGAGGACCGATTGCCGGGCAAAGGCAGCATCGCAAGCGGGCCCTCGGGCAGGAACACCTGCGCGGCCGTGCCTTGGTGCGGCACGGCGTGGTCGATGGCGGTCACCAGGCTGGTTTGGCGGTAGTCCACCTCCAAACGCCGGATGCCCGCCCGCGCGGCAATCGGCGACCGGCGCCCGTCGGCCGCCACCAAAAGCCGGGTCTTGACCGTCTGCCCGGACGACAGCGTCACGGCGACGCCCGCCGGCGTGACCGTCTCTGCCTCCACCACGGTGTTCGACATCAGCGTCACATGCGGCGCGGCCTCGACCCGATCCAACAGCGCCGCGCGCAGGAAGCGATCCTCCAAAAAATGCCCCATCGGGCCTTCATCCAGCTCAAGATGGTCGAAGTGAAGCACCGGAGCACCCGTGCGCCCGCCCGAAATATGAATGTCCAGAATGGCCTCCGCCTGGCCGCCAACGCGGGACCACAGGCCCAAAGCCTCCAACATCCGCCGCGTCGACAGGGCCAGAGCATAGGCCCGGCCATCGAAATCGGGCGCACGGCGGGCGGTCAGGTCGGCGCGGTCGACCACCGCGCAATCGATCCCGGCCTGATCAAGCGCCACGGCAAGGCAAAGCCCGTTTAACCCACCGCCGGCGATCAGAACTGTTGGCGTCGCTGTCATGGACCGCGTGATCCCGCAAGACGCGGGGATTGTCCATGGGGCCGGCTGTCGCTAGGCTCCGGCCCGGACGTTCAGGGGGGAGGCGCGCGATGGATCTTCGCAAAACAGCCGCGAAGCACGGAGAGGACATCGCCGCCGGTCGGACCGCCCCGGTGGAACTGGCCGAGGCCATGCTTGACGCGATCGCGGCCCACCCGGCGGGGGACAAGATTTATGCCCGCACCATGCCCGATCGCGCCCGGGCCGAGGCCGAGGCGGCCCGTGCCCGCGCCCGAAATGGCGTGCGCGTCGGCCCGCTCGACGGTGTGCCGATCAGTTGGAAGGACCTTTTCGACACTGCGGGCGTCGCTACGGAAAGCGGCTCTCGCCTCCTGGCCGGGCGGGTGCCCAGCGCGGATGCCAAGGTTGTCGCCCTTGGCGCGATGGCGGGCCTGGTCTCGCTTGGCAAAACGCATCAGACAGAACTGGCCTTCTCGGGCCTTGGCCTTAACCGCACGACCGAAACACCGCCCAACATCCACGACCCGGCGCTGGCGCCCGGCGGCTCTTCCTCGGGCGCCGCCGTTTCGGTCGCGGCCGGCCTGGCCAGCATCGCCATGGGCTCTGACACCGGTGGGTCGTCGCGGGTACCGCCGGCGTGGAACGATCTGGTGGGGCTGAAACCCCCGGTGGGCGCGCTGTCTGTCCAGGGGGTTCTGCCGCTGGCCCCCCGCTTCGACGCGCCGGGGCCCATCGGGCGCACGGTGGAGGATGTGGCCTTGCTGACGGCCGCACTGCAACCTGGCCCTGCCCCAGATCTTGCCGGCGCCACGGTGTCGGGCTGCCGCTTTCTGGTGCTGGAAAGCCCGCACCTGCCCAGCCTCGACCCCGCGACAAACGACGCGTTTGAGACCGCACTATCCCGTCTAAACGGCCC
The DNA here is from genome assembly GCA_937900975.1 of uncultured Paracoccaceae bacterium. Lineage (GTDB taxonomy): Bacteria > Pseudomonadota > Alphaproteobacteria > Rhodobacterales > Rhodobacteraceae > Algicella. Next base: position 2,407 of record CALCPC010000798.1, on the reverse strand, counting down.
AGGGGCGTTTCTGACGCGCGGCGATTTCGCGGGGTTGGAGGAGGCGATGAGCCTTGCCGGCGTGCTCTACACCACAGAGGCCTATGCGATCTGGGGCGCGCAGATCGCTGCCCATGGCGACGTTATGGACCCGCGTATCCGCGCCCGGTTTGAGCAGGGCGTGGCCTTCTCTGGCGTCGATTATGTCCGCGCCGTTGCCCGGCTCGACACCCTGCGGGCGGCGTATCGCGCGGCGACGGCATCCTATGACGCCGTCTTGCTGCCCAGTGTCGCCATCCTGCCACCCCCGATTGCCCGTCTGGAGGAGGATGACGCCTATTTCATCGCGCAAAACCTGGCTGCGCTGCGCAACACGCGGGTCGGCAACCTGATGGGCATCGCGGCGCTTACCCTGCCCACGGAGACACCGCATTGCGGCGTCATGGCGATGGTGATGCCCGAACGCCTGCCAACCCTTTTTCGCCTTGGCGCCGGGATCGAGGCCGCGCTGGTCCCCTGACACCTGTCACCCGGTGGCCACAACGCCGATCTGCTGCCCCAAGACTTGTGGCCAAGCGGCCCCGCGTTTGCACGAAATCTGCCCGATGCTGGACGGGGCGGGGTGCCTTCGCTAGAGTTTGGCCACGACAGGGCGCCAGACCCTGCGTGGCAGAGGGCAGAAACCATGACCACCCGCTTTTCGGACCTTCCGGAATACGCGTTCCCGCGCTTGCGCGCGCTTTTGGCCGGCACCCAGCCGGGCGGACCCGAAATCGCGATGTCGATTGGCGAGCCTCAGCACGCCTTTCCCGCCATTGTGCCCCAGATCATCGCGGCCGAAAGCGGCAGCTTCAACCGCTACCCGCCCAATGATGGGACGCCCGCGCTGCGCCATTCCATCTCGGACTGGCTGCGCCGCCGCTACGGCGCGGCGCTCGACCCCGCTACCCGGATCCTGCCGCTGCACGGCACGCGCGAGGGGCTTTTTAACGCAGCCCTGGCGCTTTGCCCCACCACAAAGGCAGGGGGGCGGCCAGCGGTCCTGCTGCCCAATCCGTTTTACCAATGCTACGCCGTCGCCGCCATCGCCGCCGGAGCAGAACCTGTTTACGTGCCCGCCACGGCCGAGACAGGGTTCCTGCCCGATTTCGCCGGCCTGCCCTCTGCACTGCTCGACCGGACGGCGATTGTTTACATGTGTTCGCCCTCCAACCCGCAAGGCGCCGTTGCCGACCTTGCCTATTGGCGCCAGCTTGGCGCGCTGGCCGAGCGGCACGATTTCCGCGTCTTCGCCGATGAGTGTTATTCTGAGATCTGGCGCGACACGCCACCGGCCGGCGCGCTTGAAGCGGCCGATGGCCAGGATCCGGAACGGCTTTTGGTGTTCCATTCGCTTTCCAAACGCTCAAACCTTGCCGGTCTGCGCTCGGGCTTTTGCGCGGGCGGTCCGGCGGCGATCCGGGCGCTTAAGCAATTGCGCAACTACGCCGGCGCGCCGATGCCGCTGCCGCTGCAACACGCCGCCGCTGCGGTTTGGGCCGATGAGGGGCATGTGGAGGAAAACCGCGCGCTCTACCGCGAGAAGTTCGACCTCGCCGACCAAATCCTCGGCAATCTGCCGGGCTATACCGCGCCCGAGGCCGGGTTCTTTCTTTGGCTACGGGTGCCCGATGGCGAGGCCGCGACCCAGAAGCTTTGGCGCGATGCGGGCGTGAAGGTCCTGCCCGGGGCCTATCTTGCGCGCGCGCCAAAGGGCACCGACAACCCAGGCGCGTCCTATATCCGCGCCGCACTGGTCGCGCCAAAGGCAGAGGTCGCGGCTGGGCTGACTGCCATCCGTGCCGTTTTGGAGACTGCGTAACATGGCCTGGGCAACCGCAACGGCGCGATCCGCGCGCAAACGTCCCCCGCTTTTTGAAGAAGAGACACGCGCCTTTCTGGCCCGCCGCGGAAGCGAGGGGTTGGGCGCGCTTCTGGCCCTTGCGGGACTTGCGGCGCTGCTGACCGTGCAAACCTACTCGCCAGAGGATCCCAGCATCTTCAGCGCGACGGACGCGGCCCCGCAAAACGCGCTTGGCCTGATCGGCGCCTCCATCGCCGATCCGCTGGTGCGGGCGACGGGCTGGGCCGCGAACGGCGTCGGTCTGGTGCTTTTGGTCTGGGGGGCGCGGCTGATGCTTCACCGGGGCGAGGAACGGGTGCTTAGCCGGTTGATCCTGGCGCCGATTGCAATCGCACTTGCCGCCGTCCTGGCGGCCGCGCATGTGCCGCCGCCCACATGGGGGGCGGATTACGGGCTTGGCGGCGTTCTGGGCGACAGCGCGCTTGCCGCCATCATCGGCCAGGTGCCGCTGCCGCGTGGCCCCGCGCTGACGGTGGTGACACTGGCGCTGGCGGTGATTGCCGGCACCATGGCGCTTTTGGCGCT
>CALCPC010000797.1 GCA_937900975.1 uncultured Paracoccaceae bacterium | reverse complement strand
ACCATGCGTCTGGTCACCGGCGATCCGACGGATCCTGCGACCCGCGTCGGACCGCTGATACACCCCGCCCACCATGCCGATGTCACCGGTCATCTTGCGCGCGCGCGCGCCGATGGCGGTACGGTGCTGTGCGGCGGGCCCGGGGAGGGGCGGCTGTTTTACCCCGCGATTGTCGAGGGGCTGGCCAATGACGCGGCGCTCTGCCGCGCGGAGGTCTTTGGCCCGGTCCTGTCGCTTCTCCCGTTTCGGGACGAAGCGGCCGTCATCGCGCAGGGCAATGACAATGCGTATGGCCTGGCCGCCGGGATCTGGACCCGGGATTTCGACCGGGCCTGGCGGGTCGCGCGGGCGTGGCGTGCTGGGACGGTTTGGATCAACACCTATAAACAGTTCAGCATCGCAACCCCGTTCGGCGCCGATGGTGCCAGCGGGCAGGGCCGCGAGAAGGGGCCCGAGGGTCTGCGCGTTTGGCAACGCCAGAAAGGCATCTATGCAGATCTGACCGGACAGCCGATCCCCTGGGGCATGGCATGACACCGCCGCGTGCCCCATCGAGGCAGCGCTTGCCACGCGCGGGCCCCGCCTTGGGTCCAACCGCCACCGACCAGCCGCGCGGCATGACACCGAAGGATCCGCCGCCCCGCCAGATCGGAGGGCACGCAACGCAAGGAGACCGACACCATGGAACAGATGCTGCGCGGCCCTAGAACGGGCGCGGCGGGGGCGGTGGCCCCGACCGGGCGCGCCGCCGGTGCAGGGCCCGCGTTGCATGCGATGCGGATCGGGGCGGCATGACAACCGCCGACTTGCGCAGAGCGCTTCTGAAGCCCTGGCGGCATGGAGACCATTTCGACGGGCGCGGCGCCACGGTCGACGCTGCGCTGGATCTGTCCGGTTGCCGGCTGCGCGGTTTTGACCTGAGCTCTGCGCGGTTTGCCGCGGGCCTCGATGCCCGGGGTGCGGAGTTTCAGGGCCTCGCCTGGTTTCAAGCGGCGCGCTTTGCCGGCGCCGTCAATCTGACCGGCGCGACCTGCCGGTTTGATCTTTGCTTCGACGGGGTCCAATGCCCGACGCTCGACCTGACGGGCCTGCGCATGGAGGGCGTGCTTCGCCTGGACGGCGCGCGCGTGGACAGGCTTGTCCTGGCCGACGCGGTGCTGCTGGCCAACCTGTCCTTGTCGAGAGCCTGCGTTCGCCAGATCGAGGCCACCAATTTGGAGGTGATGGGCGGCCTTTGGGCGCCAGAGGCCAGGATCGATCCGGCATCGTTTGCGCACGCGCATATCGAAGGCCGGGTCTGAAGCCTTTGGTGAAAAGCCCGGGATCCGATAACGCGGCCTGAAACCGAAGGTTTCAACGCGGGTTGGGAGGCGTGATGCCTCAGGCTTTGCGCGAAACGCTGTCGGGTCGTCCTCTGTCGCGCTGGGTAAGACACCGCAGCCTCAGACGCAGGCAACCCTGGCTTTGGCAGACCGTGCCGCGCGGTTTTCCCGCGCCGTGGCCCAAGATCGAAGCTTGGTCCGACCCCGCAGCCCGGGGGCGCCGGCATGGGCACGCGGGATCTGGGCGCCCTGCGTGCGACCGCAGCGCAAGAAGGCGGACCAAGGGCCCGCCTTTGCTGGCAACAAAACCTGATCTTGAAAGCGTTTTCTGATGATGACTGACCTGCTTTGAACGAAAAATGCTCTAAGCAAGCGCTGCGAGGTTTTTCAGCCCCCGTTCGTAGGTTTTACCCAGCATCCGGTCCATGAACAGTCCAAAGATGCGAAAGACGGGGTTGTAGCCCATGTCGGAGGTTACGGTCCACGTCACGCGGGCGCCGGTTCCTTTCGCTGATGCCGCGATTGTTTGCACCGGCTTGCCCATCGCGCCAAGGTCAATCAAATGCGTGACGCTGTTGGCGCTGTGCGCTGTCACGGTCTGGGTGCCTTGGCCCTCCTTGCCCTTAAAGCGAAAGCCAGAGCCGATGCCGTTGGCGGGGCCGAACGGTGTGATCGTCAGGCTCGGATCTGTGCTGCGGTAGGGGTTGAAGGTTTGGAAACCCTCGGTGCTGGCCACGCGCGCGATGACATCCGCGGGCGCCAATGCGACATCGGCCTGGCGGGTTACCATTACCGTGCGGGGTAAGAACATTGCGATCAGGGCAAGTGCGGCGATGATCGCGAGGCTTGTGAAAACGATGGTCATTGGTCTAGTCCTTTCCTCTGTTCGCCGGGCGCGTTTTGCGTCCCGTCTGCCCCCACGACGATGGCGCGGGCCGCCAATCGACAGCTCATGACGATTTTTTTCGCAAACCTGCGATCTTTTGCTCAAGCCAGCGCTGCGATGGGCGGTCAGAGCAAAGCGAGACGGCCTTTGCATAGGCCTCGGCCGCGTCTGCGATGCGCCCAAGCTTTGAAAAACACTGTGCCCGCACGGCGTGATAGGGTTGGTAGCGCTCAAGCCCGTCGAAGTCGATCAGGTCCAGCATTTTCAGCCCTTCCGCGGGGCCCGCGTCTTCGGCCACCACGGCCGCCCGGCCAACCGCCCCGCCGATGGAGGGATAGGCGTGCATCAAGCCCTGATAGAGTTGCGACAGCGCCCGCCAGTCGGTTTTATTCGTGACTGATCGTGCGGCATGAACGGCTTGAATGGCGGCTTCAAGCTGAAACCGCCCCGGAACGCTTGCTGCCGGGCGCCGCAGCGACGCTTGGGTCAACACACTTACCGAACGCTCGATCAGGCGCTTGTCCCAAAGCGTGACATCCTGTTCCGGCACCGGCACCAGAACACCGTCGTGCAAGCGGGCCTCGCGGCGGGCCTCGATGAACCCGATCAACGCGGTCAGTCCAAGCGTTTCTGGGTTCTCGGGCGCAAGCTCTGCGAGGATGTTCGACAGAAAGAAGGCCTCGTGGCTCAGATCGCTGTCCCGGCCCAACCAATCCACCGAATAGGCCCCGTAGACCGCTTCCAAAACGGCGTCCATACGCTGTGGATACGCGTCCGGCTCTGGCACGATGAAGGGGATCCCGGCGGATTTGATCTTTTTCTTGGCGCGCACAAGGCGCTGCGCCGTCGTTGCCGGATTGATCAGAAAGGCCCTCGCGATCTGGTCTGCGTCCAGCCCCAAAACCGTCTGAAGCATCAGGGGCGTGCGGACCCTTTCATCAAGCGCGGGATGGGCGCAGACGAAAAGCAGCTTCAGCCTGTCGTCGAGTGGCGTCTGTTCGGGTTCGGGTGCTTGCGCGTCCGCCATCTGATCTGCCTCGTCTGTGATGACCAAACGGGCATCACGGCGCGCCTGATCGATGCGTCGGTGTTTGGCCACGGTCAAAAGCCAGGCCTCCGGTTTGTCGGGGATGCCGCGGTCGGGCCAGGTTTTCAGGGCGGCGACAAAAGCGTCGGCCAGCGCATCTTCGGCCGCGATGATGTCGCCCGTCCGGCTTGCCAACATCGCAATCAGCTTGCCATAGGCGGCGCGAGCGACATCCTCTGCCCGCGCCCGTGCGTCGCCTTCGGTCACACGCTGTCCATCGCAGAGGCGCGGATCTCGACCTTGCCATAGTACACGGCCGGGCATTTCTCGTCCCATGCCAGCGCCTCATCCAGGTTCTCGACATTGATCGCAAAGAACCCTCCCAGCGTTTCCTTGGTTTCGGCGAACGGGCC
>CALCPC010000796.1 GCA_937900975.1 uncultured Paracoccaceae bacterium | reverse complement strand
AGCTTCTGGCGTCGCGGCGCGCTTTTCACAGATATGCTCGGCGCCGGTGATTTCGGACGTCTCGCCAAAGCAGCCATAGCTCCCCTCGGGGGTCAGCTTGTCATACATGTTGCCCACCGTCGGACAGGAGGCAAGGCCCGTGGTCGTGTCGCTTTCCCCGCATTTGGTCGAAACCCAAAGATCGGTCAAAGGACAGTCCTCTTTGGCAAGCTCTGTTGCCCAATGGACAAATTCCTTGGCTTTCCAGCTTGCCGCGCGGATGGTCTCAAAATCGCCGTTCTGCTCGATCGAGAACTCCGCCACCGGCTTCCCCGTCTCGCGGATGCCGTCTGCGATGATGCTGGTCCAGCCAGGCTCGATCCCGATCACGATCACGGCGGCCACATTGGGATTGGCGCCGGTGCCGATCATGGTGCGGAAATGCAGGTCCAGATCGGCGCCAAATTGCAGCCGGCCATAGGAATGGGGCAGTGCCATCGTGCCTTTGACATTGTTCGCAACGGCCTCGCAGGCCGCGTTCGAAATATCGTCCACCGGCAGAATGACCACGTGATTGCGGATGCCCACGCGGCCGTTTTCGCGGCGCCAGGCCTGGACTGTCGTCGTGCTTGCGTCAAACATCGGCCCTCTCCCTACCAGCGCTTGGTTTTCAGGTTCTGCGTGTGGACATGCGCGCCGCGGGCGGCGGCGGCGACCATGCGCCCAATATCCTCACCATACTTTATCACCGTATCGCCCTCTGACAGATCGGCGAGCGCGACTTTGTGGCCAATGGGGATGTCGGCGCCGGCGGTCAGGCGAAAATCGGTGTTGTCATGGGTCACGACGCACAGCATTTCCGTTCCCGCCGTCAGCCCCTCCACGACCACGACGCCGACATTGTCCCGTGCATCATGCACGAGCAGATGGGGATGTTCCATGGCAGATCCTCGCTGGTGGGGTAAGTCTTCTATAAGACATCTTACATCACAATTTACCCGAACGGACAACCCTGCTAGGCTGATTTCATGAGAGCCGAGGCGCGCCCCCTTTACCTGCAAGTCCGCGAAGCGTTGGTGCAGCGCATCGCCGATGGACACTGGCGCGCGGGTGACGCGTTGCCGTCCGAACTCGCGCTTGCCGCGGAACTCGGCGTCAGCCAAGGCACAGTGCGCAAGGCGCTCGACACGCTGGCGGCCGATCACTTGGTCGACCGGCGCCAGGGCCGCGGCACCTTTGTGCCCGACCAAACGGCAGAGCGTGCCCTGTTTCATTTTTTCCGCTTCGAGGGGCCGGATGGCGCGACGCTGATCCCGGAACCCTTGGATCAGACCCTTGCGCGGGTCGCCCCGCCACCCGCGGCAGCGGCGGCGCTGGAGGACCCGGGCCCCGACCTGTGGTTGATCACACGCCGGCGCAGCATCGCGGGCGCACCCGCTTTGGTTGAAAAGATCTATCTCAGCCCCGCGCATGTCCCCGATCCGGGCTCGGCAGAGACGCTGCCCAACGCGCTTTACAGTCACTATCAGGCGCTTACCGGGCTTTCGGTGGTCCGCGCAGAGGATCATCTGAGCGCCTGCGCCGCCCCGGCCGAGATCGCCGCAGCGCTCGGCCAGCCCCAGCCCCCCCCGGTTCTGCATGTTGAGCGGCGCGCCTTCGACCTGACCGGACGGGTTTTGGAGTATCGGTTGAGCTGGTGCTTGACGGCGCATTGCCGCTATCGCGTGACGTTGGGCTAAAGCCTTTTCCGTTCAAAGTGAGTCAGTCATCATCAGAAAACGCGTTCAAGATCAGCATCCTGCTGATCTTGAGACAGCGATTTCTGATCCAATGTGAACGGAAATTGCGCTACGGGCAGAGATATCTGATCCACTGTGACCGGAAAATGCTCTCGGGCCCATGCTGGACCGGGCAAGCGGCTGCCGCCCCAAGAATGCGTTCGGCCGTCTGGATCCCCAAAATTCCGAATTTCCACGCTTCTTCGCGGGGCGACAGGTTCGGGACGACCAAAAACCCATTTGCCCGGCGCAGGAAGGATCCGCTTTGCGCATCGCTGGACCGATGTCCAGGTCAGCCGCGCGGAAATGCTGGAACACCTTTTTTTTGGCATCACGGCCGTCAACGCACCGGGCGACATGAGCCTCAAGCGCTTTCCCGAAACGCTTTAGTCGCAGGGCCAGGTGGCGCGGGTTTGGTCGATGGCAGGATGGCGCATCTCGGCCCCAGGTCCCAGCCCAAGCATCGCGGCGAAACCGGCATTGACCTCCAACACGTATTGGATGGCGTCGCCGCCCGGAATGGCCGTCAGATCATGGGGCACGGCGTTGGCATGGATCCGCTGCACGGCACCCCCGGCATCCGCGAAAATCATGTCGAGCGGGATCAGCGTGTTTTTCATCCAGAAGGCCACCGGCTGCGGCCGCTCATAAACAAACAGCATACCGCCAAAGGTCGGCAGGCTTTCGCGATGCATCAACCCTTGCGCCCGGCTTGCGGGGGTGTCGACAACTTCGACCGTCACATCGACGGCAACGCCATCCTGGCGAAGACTGACCGTATCGGGTGCGCAAGCGGCCTGGACGGCCGCGCCAAACGCGAAAACCAGCCAAGCCGACAGAAACGCATGGCGGATCATTTCCGCAGGGCGACGTCCTGGGCGGTGGCAAAATCCCAAGAGCGGACTTCGGACGCCGTCTTTCCGCGCGGCCCCCGTCGGCACCGCACGCAGACGGCCTCCCCCGGCAGCAGGTCAGAGAGACCGAACTGACGCAACACTTCCATATGCACGAAAATGTCCTCTGGGTCGCCGAAAGCATTCACAAAGCCAAATCCCTTGGCCTTGTCGAACCACTTCACCCGCGCGGGCTGCAGCGGACCGCCGCCGCCTTCGTCCTCGGGCACCGCGGTTTCGCCTTCCTCACGCTCGACCACGACTTCGATGTCGTGGATCTCCACAGCCTGACGGCCGCGTTCGGTCCCCTGCACCTCCATCGTGATGCGCGCGCCCTCAGCCACCGAACTGCGGCCGAAATTGCGGAGAACGTTGGCGTGGAGCAAAACGTCGCCTTGGTTATCGTCGACGACGACGAAACCGTAGCCTTTGGTCGAGTCAAACCACTTCACGTGACCCTTCATCATGGATGATCCCGGTCCTGCACTATTCTTCTGGTTTCTCGTGCACTCGATATTCGCATATCCGGCCCTGGATCTTGCAGACGCCCAAGCCCGTAACAGACATCACGCAACGCTGCGCCGGTGTCTATGCCCCGAACCCCCAACACCGCTGAGTGTCCATCATATCGCCGGCGGAAACAACACGAATAATGAAAGATATCGTAACGATAATCAGTGGCTGGCGTCGTGCAAGCATAAAGTGTGTGGAGCGTCATCTGCGACCGTTTAAGCAGGGTTTGCGTAAGGGCGCGTGCTTAGTCATCAGCCAATCCCGATGTCAAGGGGACAGCCGCGTCACCTGCCAGGGTGCGCCAGCCTCCGCCCGGGTCCAGCGAAACCGGTCGTGAAGCCGGTGCGCGCCGTCGCCCCAAAACTCCATTTCCAGCGGCAGCAGCCGAAATCCGCCCCAAAACGGCGGGCGCGGCGGGGTATTGCCGAAACGCGCTTTCACATCTTCAAGCCGCGCCTCCAGCGCGCCGCGACCGTCAAGCGGCTGCGATTGCTCGGATGCCCAAGCACCAAGACGACTGCCGAGCGAGCGGGACGCGTAATAGGCGTCCGCCGCCTCCCCGGCCTCACGCGTGATCGGGCCACGCGCGCGGATTTGGCGGCGCTGCGACTTCCAGTGCATCACAAAGGCGGCAGAGCCTGCGGCCTCAAGCTCCTGCGCTTTGGCGCTGCCATAATTGGTGTAGAAGACAAAACCGCCGGCATCGATCCCCTTCAACAGCACCACCCGGACATTCGGCAGCCCCGCCGCATCGACCGTGGCAAGTGCGATGGCATTGGGATCGTTAAGCTCTGTCCCCTCTGCTTCGTTCAGCCAGGCCTGCGTTAGAACAATCGGATCGTCGCCCGCAAACGGGGGCTGTCGCGTCTCAGTCATCTTTTGTCATCCACCTTTGCGGTCCGCGCCGCTTCTTGATGCCACTTTGCCTTTGCACTAGACGGTTTTAACCGAGCACAGGTAGGGGGGTGTCATGCCGCAGGGTCTGATGCAAGGAAAGCGCGGCCTTATCATGGGGCTCGCCAACGATAAGTCCATCGCTTGGGGCATCGCGCGGGCCTGCGCGGCCCAGGGCGCAGAGCTTGCCTTTACGTATCAGGGCGAAGCGCTGGGTAAGCGGGTGTTTCCCTTGGCCGAAAGCCTTGGCTCGGACATTGTGTTGCCCTGCGACGTCGCCGACGCGCCCTCGATCGATGCTGCGTTCGAAAATCTGGGCGCGCGCTGGCCGAAGCTGGATTTTCTGGTTCATGCCATTGGGTTTTCCGACAAGGCGGAGCTGCGCGGCCGCTATGTCGACACCAGTCCCGAGAATTTTCAGATGACGATGAACATCTCGGTTTACTACTTCACCGCCGTCGCG
>CALCPC010000795.1 GCA_937900975.1 uncultured Paracoccaceae bacterium | reverse complement strand
GCCCAGATGTATGCCAAGCCGTCCCGACCAAAGTACGCACAGCAAAAGCAGGGCCAGGATCCCGGGCGCCGTCGGCATGCCCGCCAGCCACCACGCGGCCAGAACCATCGCGCCAACCCCGGGCCCCCACCAAAAGTCGACGACGCTCGCGTCTTTCCACACCAGGCTTAGCGGCCACAAAGCCAGAAAACCGCCAAGGCTGATCAGCCAAATATACAAAAGGTCGCCCACGCGGCTCTCCTAACCCCGGATGTGCTGTGTTCTACGCCGCGATGTCGGGTTCGGATTTCTGTCCAGCCAGTTTGCCGCAGACGGCAAATCGGCCCCACCGGTCTGCCGCGCAACTTTTGATTTAGAAGGTTCAAACTGTGGCGGTTTTCATGTTAGCTTAAACAAAATACTAAAAGAGGCAGAACCGGCGCGATTCGCGCCGAAACGGGCAAAAACATGGGCAGAAAGGATCCTGCCGGATCGATGGAGCATGGTGCCTCCCCTCCCAGCTTGCGGGGCTATGACTCGTTTGAGGTCAAGCTCGGCGACGAGTTGCGCGGAGAGCGTGCGACAATCGGCAAATCGCTTTTGGAGGTGCAGCGCGATCTTCGGATCAAAGCCGCCTATGTCGCCGCCATCGAAAATTGCGATCCGGATGTTTTTCCCAACAAAGGCTTCGTGGCAGGGTATGTCCGCTCCTATGCGCGGTATCTCGGGCTGGATCCGCAGGAGATTTTTGAACGGTTTTGCGCGGAAAGTGGGTTTGACGGTGTCAACGCCGATCTTCTAAAGGGGCAAAAGGCGGCGGCGGGCCCGAAAACACTGTCCGGCCCGATCCGGGGCGATCGCAACGATCCCTTGTTTCGCCCTGTGATGGGCGCGCATTCCCGGCCCAGCGGCTTTTTCGACGATTTCTCGGTCTCTGCGCTTGGCTCTCTTATGGTGTTGGTGCTTTTAATTGGCGGCCTCATCGCGGGCGGGCTGCACGTTCTGCGCGACATCCAGCGGGTGGAGATTGAACCGGTCAGCCAGCGCCCTGCCCCGCTTGCCGAAATGTCCGATATCGTGGCCCCGGGCCTTGGTGCCGAACCCGTCGCCATCGATACGCAAACAGCGCAGACGCGCTCTCTCGACACCGATCTCGCCCGGCTCTACCAGCCGCGCGAATTGGCGGTGCCGATTGTCGAGCGCCGCGACGGGCCGATCGTGGAAATCGATCCCGATCAACGCGGCCCACGCCGTTTTGCCACCGTCGCCGGCGTTGCCGAGATTGAGGGGTTGCGGTCCGCGGGGCTGAGCGCCGGTCTGCCGCTGGGCGCGCCAGAGACGGCGGTGCAAGTGCGCGAAGAGCCCGAGACACCGATCATAACAGTCATCGTCCGGCAGCCCGCATGGGTTCGCATCTTTCTGGACGATGGCACCGTGCTTTTTGAGAAGATCCTAGAAGTGGGCGAGGTTTACACCCTGCCCACCGATGTCGAGGGCCCGCGGATCCGGGCGGGCAACGCGGGGTCCGTGTTCGTTGGGGTGAATGCGTCGGTCTACGGGCCCATTGGGCAGGGAACCGGCGTTGCCAAACGGATATCGCTTTTGCCCGACGATGTGCGGGAGGCGTTTTCGGAACTGGCCGAGGTGCCAGAGGTGATGGAGGCCGCGCTCACCGACAGCCTGAACCTTGCCGCCACGCCCGGCGCGGAGTAACCCTCCGAGCCGGCGTTAAGTCTCTCGCGCATCTGCCTTAGAGGCCGCCGTCGTGGATCCAAGCACCGCAAAAGGCTTGGCGTTCCCCAACGAAAGCGGCAGAGACATACGCTGCGAAACCACACTGACCTCGGCGAACGGGACAACGCGCAGCGGCTGGCCCCGCATGTCAGGTGGCAGTTTGCAGGTGACCCTCCCGGGCGGCGAAGCCCGCCGGCAAGCGACGTCATAGCCCGCCTGCGCGCCGAGGTCCGCGGCGCAGAACGCAGCCGAAGGATCGGCGATGCGCCCGCACAATTTTCGGACTACCGCCGATACGCGGGCCGCGCCTTAGCAGAGCCGCGCCGCGGCCAAAGCGCTTCATGACAATCCTCAACCCGGTAGCGCTGCCTCAAATCAAAGACTTCAATGCGTTGTGGGACGCCAGTGCAATTTCCCTTCACACTGGGTCAGAAACCGCTGCCTCAAGATGAGAATGCCTCTGATCTTGAATGCGTTTTCTGATGAAGGCTGACCTGCATTGAACCGAAAATTCAATGGATGCCAGAGGTCCTGCATAAAACGCGACAAGACGACAATCCAGTGCGCGACCAATCCAAATAAGCGCAGCAGGCCGAACCCAGCACCGCAGGCGAAAACCGCCGACCATGGCATAATCTGTCGATCCCGTCCGCTGCTGGCCGCACCGGAACCGGCCTAGTCGTCCTTCTGCTCCGCCTCGGGGTCCGCCCGGCCCACGCCCAGAAAGACCGCCCGCAGCGGAAAGGCCCACGCGACGCCCAGCGTCACCCAGATCAAAAGCTCCACCAAAATCGGCGGGCGGTCAAACATCTCGACCACATTCACCGCGACCACGACGTAAACCGGCAAACCGACCAAAAGCACCAGGAGCGACAACCGCCGCCGCATTTTGTATGAGAGTTGCATGCGAACCTCCGTTTGGTGGGAAGATAGGCCCAAGCGGCCCAAGGCCAAGCGCCGCGGTCAGTCGGCGAACGGGTCGCGCACCAGGATCGTATCCTCCCGCTCTGGCGAGGTGGACAACAGCGCCACCGGACACCCGATCAGCTCCTCCACGCGGCGCACATATTTGATCGCCTCCGCCGGCAGCTCGGCCCAGCGGCGGGCCCCAGCCGTGGTTTCGCGCCAGCCCGGCATCTCCTCAAAGATCGGTTCGACGCGCGCCTGCTGATCCGCCGCAATCGGCAAATGGTCGATCTCGGCCCCATCCAGCCGATAGCCAGTGCAGATCCGCAGCCGCTCAAACCCATCCAAAACATCCAGTTTGGTCAGCGCAATGCCGTCGACGCCCGAGGTTTCGCAGGTCTGGCGCACCAGCACCGCGTCAAACCAGCCGCAGCGGCGTTTCCGCCCTGTGACGGTGCCGAACTCATGCCCCCGCTCCCCCAGCCGCTGACCGTCGGCGTCGTGAAGCTCGGCCGGGAACGGCCCCGCGCCGACGCGGGTGGTGTAAGCCTTAACGATGCCAAGCGTGAAATCGACAGCCCCGGGCCCCATGCCCGTCCCCAAGGCGGCCATACCGGCCATGGTGTTGGACGATGCGACAAACGGATAGGTGCCGAAATCGACGTCGAGCAGCGCGCCCTGTGCCCCTTCAAACAAAATCCGATCCCCGGCGCGGCGCCGATCTGCCAACTGCTTCCAAACCGGCGCTGCGAAGGGCAGAATTTCGGGCGCCACCGCCTCAAGCCCCGCTTTCAACGCGCCGCGGTCAACCTCAACCAGCCCCAGCCCGCGGCGCAGCGCATCATGGTGCTGCAACAACCGGTCGAGCCGGGCCTCCAGCGTCGGACCGTCGCCCAAATCCGCAACCCGGATCGCGCGCCGGCCGACCTTATCCTCATAGGCTGGGCCGATGCCGCGTCCTGTCGTCCCGATCTTGGCCACCGTGTTGACGCTTTCCCGCGCGCGGTCCAACTCACCATGCACGGGCAAGATCAGCGCGGTGTTTTCAGCGATCATCAAGGTCTCAGGGGTGATGGCAACGCCCTGTTCGCGGAGGGCGCGCATCTCCTCCACAAAAGCCCACGGATCCAGCACCACCCCATTGCCGATCACCGACAGCTTGCCGGGCCGCACGATGCCGGACGGCAACAAGGACAGCTTATACACCGTTCCATCGACGACCAGCGTGTGCCCGGCGTTGTGACCACCCTGAAACCGCGCGATCACATCGGCGCGGGCGCTCAGCCAGTCGACGATCTTGCCCTTGCCCTCATCGCCCCATTGCGCGCCGATTACAACGACATTTGCCATTGCCCACTCCCAGCTGTTCCGCCGCACGGGATACGGGATCCCGCGCCCCGGAGAAAGGAGAATCAGCCCCCAGCGCCCGCATCCAAGCGCGGCAAGAACAGCGCCTTTGCCGGCGTCAGCCCGCGGTTAGCGTGTCGGCGAAACTGTGATTGACATCGCGATGTGCGGCCTCATCGGCGCGCACCGCGATCACCACGTCCCGCAGCCGCGCATCCGCGCTCAGCGACCAATAGTCGATGGCGATCTGAGGCGCCGGAACATTCTCGATCTTTCCAGCATCGATCCCCTCCAGATATTGCGTGTAGCTGACCACCGCCTCTTCTTCGAGATATCCGACAATCCGATGCGCTGTCTTGGGCGCAAAAAGATAGGTCCAGAAATAGACGTTATAGAACACGGCTTGCGCGATCATGATGATCAACCGCTCGATCCGCATCGGCTGTGAGATATGGATGAAGGTCATCAGATGCATCCGCTCGTTCTCGGCCTCTTCCAAAAGCTCGCGGATCCAGCCTTCGTCGTCGCGGATGTGGCGGATGGATTTCAAATGCTGCAGCAGCCCGCCAACCATCCCCGGGAGGGCGGCGTCTGTTTCCAAAACGACCGCCCTGAGCCCATAGCGCTTGGCAAAAAAAGCGTCGGCAAAGATGCGCATGAACTTGACGATGCGCAAAGCGATCCGGTCGCTCAGATCCTTCGGCGCGTGATGGCTTTCCAAAGCATACACGCCGTCCTTGTAGGGGGAGGTCGGGGTCAACGGGGTCTGGTCATACATCGGTATCTCTCCTCTCAAAATAGAGATAGGCAGAGCGTCGAAAAAACAAACGCGGCGCGGCAAAATGATCCACCAAAAATGCTGCACCGCACCCATCGAAAACCACTTGGTTACCAGCGGCTTAATCCAGATGGGGCAGGCATGGCGGGGGGGCCGGGGCGGGGGGGAAGAGACACCAGACAGAGGCAGCAAAGACACGGCCCCAAAACAAAAACCGAAAAAAA
>CALCPC010000794.1 GCA_937900975.1 uncultured Paracoccaceae bacterium | reverse complement strand
CGCGGCCAGCGTCCAGCCAAGGTGACCGTGGCCAGTGTTGTAAAAGACGCCCGGTCGCAGGCCGGGGCCGACCCTTGGCATCATGTCGGGCATCATCGGGCGCAAACCCGCCCAGGGGGTCGCGAACTCTGTCGAGACATCGGGGAACAGATGCTCACACCACTGTACCAGCGGGCGGATACGGTCGTCGCGAATGTCGAGGTTGCGCCCGTTGAACTCTGCCGTGCCGGCAATGCGGAACCGGTTGCGGCCCAGCCGGCTTGAGACCACCTTTGCCTCATCGTCGAGCAAGCTGACCCAGGGCGCCGCGGCCTGGCTGTCCGCGTCGTCGAGCGCGACAGTGATGGAATAGCCCTTGACGGGATAGATGTTCACGCGGTCGCCAAGCTGGCGGGCAAACGCGCGGCTCTCAACGCCGGCGGCAACAACGACGCCGTCGAAAAGCGCCTCCGCCGCCGCGCCCGATGCGTCGCGCCAAGCAACGCGCACCCCATCCGCCCCGTGCCGCAGCCGGTCGACGGTGACGCCATAGCGCACCGTGGCACCGCGCCGGACGCATGCTGCGGACAGGCCGCGGGCATAGGCATGGATGTCGCCGGTAAAATCGCTTTCGGTATAGTAGCCGCCGTAAAGCGGTGCCTTCAGCGTTGGCTCGATCGTCCGGATCTCCTCGGGTGAGACGGCGCGGCGCACCAGCCCCCCCTTGGCCATCAACGCCGTGACGCCGGTCGCATGATCGAACTCTTTCTTGGTATGATAAACATGCAGGATGCCCCGCGTCTCGCAGGCGAAGTCGATGCCCTCTGCTGCCGCGTACTCCAACAGGTGCGCGCGGGCCGCGATGGCCATGCGCACGGTGTCGAGCGTGTTTTGGCGATACTTCGGGATGTTGGCCATGAACTCTGCCATCCAGCCGAATTTGTGAAGGCTGGGGCGCGGGTTGACCAAAAGCGGCGCACCCGGCGCCAGCATCCATTTCAGCCCTTTCAGCACTGTCGCCCAGCGGTTCCAAACCTCAGCGTTCGAGGCCGAAAGCTGCCCACCATTGGCAAAGGACGTCGCCATCGCGGCATAGCGGTTGCGGTCGAAGACAGTGACGTCAAAGCCGCGCGCCTGCAGCGCATAGGCGGTGGTTATGCCGGTGATCCCGGCACCTATAACAGCGATGTGGCGCATTTCTGCGGCTCCTCGACAAAGGTTCACCCGGCTATGCCGGTCCGATCCCATCTGTCTTGGAACCTGAGAGCTTGGGGCCGCGGCCCGTTCTCCTTCGGTGGGTGGCCGCGCCACCGCTTTCCAGATGCCGACGGCGCGCAGTCCGTTTGCCTGAGAGTTTCCGGGACGTTGCTCCTTCGGCGTCGGCGTTGGCCGATCTCTCCTGCGCGTCGCATCTTCGACAAGCGCGCGGTGCCATGGACCTGTGAGTCGTTCAAGCGTTTTTCGCGGCCGCAGCCCAAAAACACCCTTGCTGTCGCGAAAGACCGTTAACCGCCGCGATAAGGCTCAACATATTGCAGCGCCATGTCCCAGGGAAAGAAGATCCAAGTATCCTGGCTGACTTCTGTGATGAAAGTGTCGACCATGGGCCGGCCCTTCGGCTTGGCATAGACGGTCGCGAAATGCGCCTTGGGATAAAGCCTGCGGACCAGTTCCAGGGTCCGGCCGCTGTCGACCAAATCGTCCAGGATCAAGATGCCTGTGCCGTCGCCCATCAACGCCGCATCCGGCGATTTCAGAACCTTGGCCTCCGCTTGGGTCTGATGGTCGTAGGATTTGACACTGATTGTGTCGACGGTGCGAATGTCCAATTCCCGCGCCACGATCATCGCCGGCGCCATGCCGCCCCGGGTGATCGCGACCACCGCAGACCATGTCCCGCCCGCGCCCGGCCCCGCCTTCTCCAACCGCCAGGCCAGGGCGCGGGCGTCGCGGTGAATTTGGTCCCAGGAGATATGAAACCCTTTTTCGTGGGGCAGACGGTCGCTCATCCTCACCTCCCTTAGCTCAACGCTTATTTCCGGCCCGTCACAACGTCGATGTCGGGTGCATCCTCGGCCTTCATGCCGACGACATTGTACCCCGCATCGACATGGTGGATCTCACCCGTGACGCCCGAAGACAGATCAGAGACAAGGTACATCGCCGCGCGACCGACCTCTGTCTGATCGACATTGCGGCGCAGCGGCGCGTTTAGCTCGTTCCATTTCATGATGTAGCGAAAATCGCCGATGCCCGCGGCCGCCAGCGGTTTGATCGGCCCCGCCGACAGCGCGTTCACGCGAATGTT
>CALCPC010000793.1 GCA_937900975.1 uncultured Paracoccaceae bacterium | reverse complement strand
CGGGAGGAGGCGAAGGGTTTTATCGACCGGTACTTCGAGCGGTTCCCCGGCATTCGCGAGTATATGGATAAAACCGTCGCTTTTGCGAAGGCCGAGGGGCATGTCGCAACGCTTTTTGGGCGGCGGATCCATACGCCGGAAATCGGCGCGCGGGGGCCGAAGGCGGGATTTGCGCAGCGCGCCGCAATCAACGCACCGATCCAGGGAACGGCGGCCGATATCATTCGCCGCGCGATGGTGCGGATCCCCGACGCCATCCGAGGCCTGCCGGCGGTGATCCAGATGCAAGAGAATGATGAGTTGGTTTTTGAGGTCGAAGCCGCGGCGGTTCCCGAAACGGTTTGCGTTGTGAAAGCTGTGATGGAGGCGGCGGCGGCGCCGGCTGTGTCGCTTGACGTGCCGCTGATTGTCGATGCGGGGCAGGGGGCGACTTGGGCCGAGGCGCATTAAGGCGGGCGCGATTGGCCTGGCGCCCGTGCTGTGGTAGGTCTTGCAGCGTGGTTTTCGGAAAGGTTGGGATTATGCGCCTTCGGTTTTTGTTGCTGCTTCTGCCTTTTGCGGTGTCGGGTTGTTTTGTCGGTGTGAACAGTGCGACCAGGGTGGCACCGGGGGTGTCGATCGGGGCGGGTACGACGGTCGATTTGACCAGCGGAACGGCGGTCAACGCCGTTGGTGCCGCGGTTGAAGTGCAGGTTTTGAATGGGCTTTTGGCGCTGCCCGTCGGTCATTGACGCAGCCCTTCCCCCGCGCGGGCGGGGGCTCCCACCCGCCCACCCATCCCCCGCCCCCGCGGGGGAAGGGCAGCGGCGCCCGGGGATCCGGGGCGCGGTTCTTGACCTCCGCCGTTCGCCATGCCAAGCGCGCCAGAGGTTTGGAGGGCGCGATGGGTTTCAAAACCGGGATTGTGGGACTGCCGAATGTGGGCAAGTCGACGCTGTTTAATGCGCTGACCCGGACGGCGGCAGCGCAGGCCGCGAATTTTCCGTTTTGCACGATTGAGCCCAATGTGGGCGAAGTGTCGGTGCCGGATGCGCGTTTGGGTCGGCTGGCCGATATCGCAGCGTCTCGCCAGGTGATCCCGGCGCGCTTGACCTTTGTTGACATCGCGGGGCTGGTGAAAGGGGCCTCCAAGGGTGAGGGCTTGGGCAATCAGTTTCTGGCCAACATCCGCGAGGTTGACGCCATCGCCCATGTCTTGCGCTGTTTTGAAGACGATGACGTCACTCATGTCGAGGGGCGGGTCGATCCGGTCGCCGATGCCGAGACCATCGAAACCGAGTTGATGTTGGCCGATCTTGAAAGCATTGAGCGCCGGCTTCAAAACCTGCTGCGCAAGATCAAGGGCGGCGACAAGGAGGCCCAGGCACAGGCGCGTCTTTTAGAGATGGCGCGCGCGGCATTGGAGGAGAGCCGTCCCGCGCGCAGTGTCGCGGTCGACGCGGAGGATGCGAAGGCTTGGCGCGGTCTTCAGCTATTGACCGCAAAACCCGTGCTTTACGTCTGTAATGTCGGCGAGGGCTGCGCCGCCTCTGGCAACGCCCAATCGGCGCGGGTCGCCGAGATGGCGGGGGCTGAGGGGGCGGCCGCGGGCGTGATTTCCGCCGCGATTGAGGAGGAGCTGGCGCAGCTTGACGATGCGGAGCGGGGGGAGTTTTTGTCCGATCTTGGTCTGACCGAACCGGGGCTCGACCGTTTGATCGCCGCCGGCTACCGCTTGCTTGGTTTGCAGACTTATTTCACCGTTGGACCGAAGGAGGCGCGGGCATGGACGATCGCGGCCGGCACGACCGCCCCGCAAGCGGCGGGTGTTATTCATGGCGATTTTGAGCGGGGGTTTATCCGCGCCGAAACCATTGGCTATGACGATTTCGTGGCCCTCGGCGGCGAGCAGCCCGCCAAGGAGGCTGGCAAGATGCGGGCAGAGGGCAAAGCCTATGTGGTGCGCGACGGCGACGTTCTACATTTCCTGTTCAACACGTAGAGCGCGCGGGTTTTTGAAAAACCTCATCGCTTTTCGCGTTGGACCGCCAAGGCAGGCGGCGAACCGGCGATGCACCAGCAAAGGCGCGCATTTTGGGACAGCCCAGCCGACCCCTAGCGCTTGTTGGGGGGCGCTGGCATTTTGATCGGCGGCGCACGCGATGGATGATGGTCCCGAAATCATAGAACTCCACGGGGTCCGGTTTCCGGTGATGCCGCATGTGATGCCGGAACCGATCGCCCGGCGTATTCGCGGTGGCGTTTACGAGGCGCCGGAGGTCGACGCGCTTCGCGCGCTGCTGCGCCCCGGCGACCGGGTTTTGGATCTGGGGGCCGGCTTTGGGATGACGTCGACCTTTGCGGCCTTGCAGCCTGGGGTTGAGGCCGTGACGGCCGTGGAGGCGAACCCCGAGATCATCGGCTATTTGCGCCGCGTTTATCGGCTTAACGCCGTTTCGGCCGAGGTTCTGCACGGTGTCCTGGTCTCGAAAGACGCGGGCGAGGACGCGCTTTTTTACATGCGGCCCATGGTTTGGGGCGCGTCTCTTTTCGAAGAGGGGGGATGGAGCCGGCGTCAACTGACCGTCCCGACGCTTGATCTTGCGGCGACCGTATCCGCGCTGCGGCCCACCGTGCTCTCTTGCGACATCGAGGGGTCCGAGGGGGATGTGGTCATGATCTTCGACCTTAGCTCTTTGCGCGCCATCGTGGTTGAGCTGCATCCCCACATCATCGGTGAGGCGTTGGTGGAGGCCATTGCTGCGCGGCTTGAAACCGCGGGGTTCGCACCGCTTGGCGCGCATTGTCGCGACAACACCGTGGCCTATGTGCGCCCTTAACACATTCGAAGTCCGTCAGGAGGTTCCGATTGCTCTGCGTGCTGTCCCCCGCCAAATCGCTCGACTTTAAGGCCGCGCCGCCGGACGTTCCGATTGGGGAGCCGGTCTTTCGGGATGCTGCGGCGAAGCTTGCGCGCAGCGCGGCGCGTTTGAGCCGGGTGAAACTAAAGGCGATGATGGCGCTGTCGGACGATCTGGCGGATCTGAATTGGCGGCGTTTCAAGGCATTTGAGCCGGTGCCCGGGCGAGAGCGGGTCAAGCAGGCGGCCCTTGCCTTCGCCGGTGACACCTATGCGGGTTTGCGATTTTCAACGCTTTCGCGCGAGGATATGGCCTGGGCGAACGACCATATCGCCATTCTTTCCGGGCTTTACGGCGTGCTTCGACCGCTTGACGCCATCCAGCCCTACAGGCTGGAAATGGGGCGGCGGTTGACGACGGGCCGCGCCGAGACGTTGTACGATTTTTGGGGCGCGCGGTTGGCGGCAGAGCTTGACGCCCGTGCCGCGGCCGCGGGGGCCGAGGCAATCGTCAATTGTGCCTCGACGGAGTATTTCCGCGCGGCCCGCGCCGATCTTTTGAAAACGCCCGTGATCACGCCGGTCTTCCTGGATGAAAAGGCCGGCGAGGCCAAGGTGATATCGTTTTTCGCCAAACGCGCGCGCGGGGCTTTGGCGCGCTATGTGGTCCAAACGCGCGCGACCGCCCCCACGGATTTGCAGCGTTTTGCGTGGGAGGGCTACCGGTTCGATGCGGCGGACAGCACCGATGCCGCCCCGGTTTTTCGCCGGCCGGAAGCGGTTGCCTGCGCATCCTAACCCTTGCCAGCGGGGCAAAAACTGACTATCCCGCCAGGGCCGGAGGGGTATAGCTCAGTTGGTAGAGCATCGGTCTCCAAAACCGAGGGTCGTGGGTTCGAGTCCCTCAGCCCCTGCCAGACCAGATCACCGCCTGTCGGAGGATCAGCGAACATCATGACATCTTCTGACTACACGATCGCGTTCCATATCGGGGCGCACAAGACGGCGACGACACACCTTCACC
>CALCPC010000792.1 GCA_937900975.1 uncultured Paracoccaceae bacterium | reverse complement strand
TGGCTGGCGGCGCGACCTGGCGCAGCGTGTCGCCCTTTTGGGATGGGCCGCGCTGGGCCTGGTTGCGCTGAGGCTGGCGGTGACCGCCTGCGTCATCGTGCTGGCCGTGTCGACGGCCGTAACGGCCGAGGCTGCGACCGTTGCCACCCTGCGCCTGATCGGCGCCTTTGATGGCTTTATCCGCGGCATCTTTGTTCGGCGTTTTACCCGCCGCGCCATCGCCGGCGCGCTGCTGGGTTGGGCGCTGGCCTTGGGTGTGCAAGCCGTCGCCGCGCGGGAAACCCTGTTGCCCCTTGCGCTGGGGTTAAGCCTTTTGCCACCCGCACTGGCGGTGGCCAGCGCCTATGTGGCAGCGCAAGCGACCGCGCTTTGGCTTTTACGCCGTGACCGGTTTGGTGACTTATGACGCTCTTTCGCTCACTTCTCTACGACCTTATCATCTATCCGCTGATCCCGATTATGGGGATCCTTTTGTTGCCCGCTGCGCTCCACTCCAAGGCGGGGGCCTATTGGGCGGTGAAGCTTTATGTCCGCATTGCGCTGCGCCTGCTTGCGTTGATCTGCGGCCTTCGGACCGAGGTGCGGGGGACGGTGCCCACCGATCCGGTGCTGATCGCGGCAAAACATCAATCGTTTCTCGACATCCTGATCCTGGTCGACGCGCTGCCCGAGCCGCGCTTTATCATGAAGCGCCAGCTTCGGTTTGTTCCCATCTTCGGCTTTTATGCGGAGCGTATCGGCTCCACCCCCGTTTCGCGCGGGCGAAAGGGGCAAGCGGTGCGGGCCATGATGGCCGATGTGCAGGCGGCACGGGACACACCCGGACAATTGGTCATCTATCCGCAAGGCACGCGGACGCTGCCGGGCGCCATGCTGCCCTATAAGGTCGGCGCAGGCGTGATCTATACCCGGATGGGGCAGACCTGCGTGCCAGCGGCGACCAATGTCGGGGTGTTCTGGTCGCGGCGCAGCTGGCTTCACAAACCGGGGCTTGGCGTGGTCGAGTTCCTTGATCCGATCCCACCCGGCCAAGCGTTGGAACCCTTCATGGAAGCGCTTGAAAGCCGGATCGAAACCGCCTCCAACGCACTGCACGAAGAGGCCGGTTTCCGGCTCCCCAAGACGGCTCCCGCGCCAGAGTGAGCGCCAAGGGCCCGCACAACAAAGCACAGGGCCGGCACATCACAGCACGCGCGGGGGTCGCACAACAAACCGCGCGCGAGGGTCGCACAACAAAGCGCGCGCGAGGGTCGCACAACAAAGCGCGCGCGGACGTCGCATGAAAGAGTGCGTGCGCGGCGGGCACAGACAATATGAGCCCGGGGGCCCGCTCGACAGCGCGCGCGACAGATTTAGCGCGCGGGCGCGCGCGATAGACCCAGCGCGCGGGGACGCGCGACAGACCCAGCGCGCGGGGACGCGCGACAGACCCAGCGCGCGGGGACGCGCGACAGA
>CALCPC010000791.1 GCA_937900975.1 uncultured Paracoccaceae bacterium | reverse complement strand
AGATTGTTCGAAATCAACACGATGGACAGCGCGTTCAGGACCCGAAACGCCGCCGCCTGCCCGCCTTTGACCTCAAAGGTCAACACCGTTCCGCCAGCGGTCATCTGGCGCCTGGCCAGCGCGCTTTGGGGATGCGCCGCATCGGTTGGATAAAGCAGCCGCGTCACGTTGCGATGCTGGGAAAGCGCGGTCGCCAGCCGCTCTGCCGTTTCGGCCTGCGCTCGACAGCGCAGGTCCAGCGTCTCAAGCCCCTTAAGCATCACCCAGGCGTTAAACGGGCTCATCGCGCCGCCCGTGTGCTTAAGATAGGGCTCCAACTGTTTTCGCACGAAGGCTTGGCTGCCAAGCACGACACCGCCCAGACAGCGCCCCTGCCCGTCGATATGCTTGGTCGCGGAATAGATCACGACATCGGCGCCCAGCGCGAGGCTGCGCTGAATGACAGGTGTTGCAAAAACATTGTCGACCACCACCGTTGCGCCGACCCCATGGGCCAAGGCGCTGACCGCCGCGATATCGACCACTTCCAAAGTCGGGTTCGACAAGCTTTCCAAAAACACCAGCCGCGTCTCGGGCCGAAGCGCCGCGCGCCAAGCCTCAAGATCGGTGCCATCGACAAAACTGACCTCCACGCCGAACCGGGGCAGGATCTCTTCGACAATGTAAAGGCAAGAGCCAAAGAGCGCGCGCGCCGATACGATATGATCGCCAGCTTTCAGCATCGCCATCAGCGCGCCATTGACCGCCGCCATGCCCGAGGCCGTGGCAAAAGCATCCTCCGCGCCTTCAAGCGCGGCCATCCGCTCCTCAAACATTGCGACCGTGGGATTGCCGTAGCGGGCATAGATGAACTCGTCCGGCCCCGCGGCAAGGAACCGGTCCTCCGCCGCCTCCGCATCCGGATAGACAAAGCCCTGGGTCAGAAACAGCGCTTCCGACATCTCGCCATATTGGCTGCGCCGTGTGCCGGCATGCACCAATTGCGTGCGGGGATGGTGCGCCCGTCCCGCAATCCCACCCTTGATATCGCTGTCTTTCATGGCTGTCCCCTTTGCCGGTCCCGACCGATACGATCGGAGGCCCGGGGGCCCGCGACCTCTTTAGCGGTTTTTTTATGTGGCCCGCAATCCGGTACAACTCGCCACGATGCCGGGGTACAAGAGCGTCCGCCTCCCGTCAATCCGGCCTTGTCCAGCCGGGCGCCGCCCCCACATCAAAACAGTTAACAGGAGGCGAAGATGCAGGACCCCATCGATCTCTACTATTGGCCGACGCCCAATGGCCACAAAATCTCGATAGCGCTTGAGGAGATGGCGCTTCCCTACACCACGCATCTGATCAACATCGGTGCGGGCGACCAGTTCGAACCGGCGTTTTTGGCGATCGCACCCAACAACCGGATGCCGGCGATCACCGATCCCGCCGGGCCGGATGGCGCGCCCATCTCGATCTTTGAGTCCGGCGCGATCCTGCAATATCTCGCCCGCAAGACCGGCCAGTTCGGCGGCACGACCGAGCGGGAGCGGGTGACGGTGGAACAATGGCTGATGTGGCAGATGGGCGGCGTCGGGCCGATGGCCGGCCAGGCGCATCACTTTCTCAAATACGCACCCGCGATGGATCCGCCCAACGATCTGCCCTATGCCAAGGACCGCTACCGCAACGAGGTCGGCCGGCTTTACGGCGTTCTCGACAAGCGCCTTGCCGAGGCCGAGTATGTGGCTGGCGATTTTTATTCGATTGCGGATATGGCGATCTGGCCTTGGGTGATGGGCTGGGAGGGTCAGCAACAGGATATGACACGGATGCCGAACCTGAAAGCCTGGCTCGACCGTGTCGGCGCGCGCCCGGCGGTCGCCAAGGGCCGCGCCCTGGCCGCCGACCAACGCTCGAACCTCCAGGATGATAAGAAGGCGCAAGACCTGTTGTTCGGGAAGAGGGGCTAAGGCGGAACGGGCTGAAGGCGCCGGGCCAGAACCGCCATCGCGAGGGGGATACAAACTGGCGCCGCCGTGCTGTGAAACCTGCCGCCAAGTGTTGGTACGCTTCACTTGGGCGCGGCGGTCTTTGCCTCGAAGGCTTCTTACCGAAAAGCGACCTCCACGACGGGCGAGGGCGACCGTGACGGGGCGCGGATCATCACGGGCCCGCTGGCAATCCTTGCGCTCACAGCGCTTGACCGTGGCATCCGATGCCTGCGGGGTCGGGCCTTGCGGCGGCGGTTTGGCGCCCCTGTCGTGCCCGCGCGCCCGACCGGCGATGCGATCAGCCCAAGCGGGCAGGCCGCACCGCGCCTGTGGGCTTTCCAACCGCGCCCCGCGCCGCTAGATCTGGCCCATGACAGATCCCATCCACATCGTTGGCGGCGGCATGGCGGGGGCCGAGGCGGCATGGCAGATCGCGGAGGCCGGCCTGCCGGTCATCCTGCACGAAATGCGGCCGGTCACCGGCACCTTCGCGCATCAGACCGATGCGCTGGCCGAGCTTGTCTGCTCGAACTCCTTCCGCTCCGACAATGACGAGACCAACGCCGTGGGCCTTCTGCATTGGGAGATGCGGGCGGCCGGCGGGCTTATCATGGCCACCGGCGACCGGCACAAGCTGCCGGCGGGGGGCGCGCTGGCCGTCGACCGGCACGCAAATTCAGCGGAGGAGACGGCGCGGTTGACGGCGCATCCCAATGTCACGGTGGCGCGGGGCGAGGTTGCCGGCCTGCCCCCTGCAAACTGGCGCTCGACCATCATCGCGACCGGGCCGCTGACCTCCCCTGCCCTGGCGGCGGCAATCCAGGCCGCGACCGGCGAGGATGCGCTCGCCTTCTTTGACGCCATCGCTCCGATTGTCCACGCCGACAGCATCGATATGGACCGTGCCTGGGCCCAGTCCCGCTATGACAAGGGCGAGACCGAAGAGGAGCGGACAGCCTATATCAACTGCCCGATGTCGGAGGCGGAGTACGACACCTTCCTTGACGCGCTTCTCGCCGCCGAAACCACCGCCTTCAAGGAATGGGAGCGCGACACGCCCTATTTTGAAGGCTGTCTGCCGGTGGAGGTGATGGCCGCGCGGGGGCGCGAGACGCTGCGCTTCGGTCCGCTCAAGCCCGTGGGCCTGACCAATCCGCATGCGCCGGACAAAAAACCCCACGCGGTTGTCCAATTGCGCCGCGACAACGCGCTCGGCACGTTGTTTAACATCGTCGGGTTTCAGACCAAAATGAAATACGCCGCCCAAAAAACAGTGCTGCGTCTGATACCGGGGTTGGAGAGGGCGGAGTTTGCGCGTCTCGGCGGCATTCACCGCAACACATTCATCAATTCGCCGCGCGTGCTCGACGGCCAGATGCGCCTGCGCGCAGCACCACATCTGCGCTTTGCAGGGCAGATCACAGGCGTTGAGGGCTATGTCGAAAGCGCCGCGATGGGGCTTTTGGCCGGGCGGCTCGCGGTGGCAGAGGCCGCGGGCGCGCCCCTCACCCCGCCGCCGCCAACAACGGCGATGGGGGCGCTTTTTCACCACATCACCGGTGGCGCAGAGGCGAAGACCTTTCAGCCCATGAACGTCAATTTCGGCCTCTTCCCGCCGCTTGGCGATGTCCGCGGCGGCCGGCGCGGTCGTCGGGAGCGCTATCCCGCCTACACGAACCGCGCCAAAACCGATTTCGCCGCCTGGCTGGCAACGGCGCGGATCCCCGTCGCCGCGGTTTGAGCGCGTTTTGACCTTGGCCGGCTCAGCCGTTAAGCTTGAGCTGGGAGGGGTGCAATGGGCGCGCAAGGATTTCTCGACAAGGCTTATGGGCTTGATGCCCAGGACAAGACCCGGGCTTTTTATTCCGACTGGGCCGGCAGTTACGACCGGGAGGTCGCGGAAAACGGCTATGCGACGCCGGGCCGGTCAGCCGCACTTCTGGCCGCCAGCGGGGTCGCGTTTACAGCGCCCGTGCTCGACATCGGATGCGGCACGGGCATCAGCGGCGCAGCCTTGGCGGAGGCTGGTTTTCAGCACATCGACGGCACCGATTTCTCGCAAGAGATGCTGGCGCTCGCCGCTGAAAAGCGTGTCTACCGCAGCCTAACCCGTACCGATGTCGCCGACCCGCTTCCCATCGGCGTCGGCGCCTATGCCGCGATTGCTGCAATCGGGCTGTTTTCGCCCGGTCATGCGCCGGCCGAGACCATCGACCACGTCCTGGCAAAACTTGGCCCGGGCGGCCGCTTTGTCTTTTCGCTGAACGACCACGCGTTGGACGATCCAAGCTATGAGGGGCGGGTGCGAGAGCATACGGATTGCGGAAACGTGACGGTGGAAGCGCGCGATTACGGTGATCATCTGCCGCGCATCGGGTTGAACGCGCTCGTCTATGTCCTTGCAAAGACCTGAGCATCGTCAGCGGTTCGCCCCTTCGCGCACCGGCCCCCTGCATCTTGGCCACGCTTTTTCCGCGCTGACCGCCTGGGACGCGGCACGCCTGGCGGGCGGGCACTTTCTGCTCCGCATCGAAGACATCGATCAAAGCCGCGCCCGGCCCGCGTGGGAGGCACAGATCCTCGACGATCTTGCCTGGCTTGGGCTCGCCTGGCCCGAACCGGTTTTGCGTCAATCGTCCCGGGGGCGCGTCTATGCGGACGCGCTGCGCGTGCTGTGGGCGCGCGGGTTGCTTTATCCCTGTACCTGCACCCGCCGCGACATCGCAGCCGCCCTGTCCGCGCCGCAGGAGGGCGCGTCCACGCTCGCGCCCGCAACCGGCCCCGACGGCCTGCTCTATCCCGGGACGTGCCGGCAGAAAACCGACCGAAGCCAAGCTTTGGAACGGCCAGAGCGGGTCACATTGCGCCTCGATACCGCCGCGGCGGTTGCCTGGCTGACCGCACATCGCGATCTCGGGCAAAGCGCCCTGCTCTGCTTTGAAGATACCGGAACCCGGCCTGGTCGCCAACGGATCGCCTTATCGTCCTTGCCTGACAGGATCGGCGACATTGTCTTGGCACGCCAGGGGATGGGCACCTCCTATCACTTGGCCGTCGTGCTGGACGATGCTCACCAACGCGTCAGCCACGTCACGCGGGGCGAAGACCTTTTCGACGCGACCGCGATCCATGTCCTGCTCCAAGCGCTGCTGGATCTGCCGACGCCCCGCTATCATCACCACCGGCTGATCCGCGATGCTGGGGGCAAGCGGCTTGCCAAGCGCGACGACGCCCGGGCAATCGCGGTCTATCGCGGGGACGGGGCGACGCCGTCGGACATCCGGCGGCTGGTGGGGCTATAGCGGCGCGGACGTCTCCACCGCCATCCCGTCGCGGATCTCGGTAAAAAAGCAGGTTGGCCGGCCGGTGTGGCAGGCCGGCCCGATCTGGCTGACCTGCATCAACACGCAATCCCGGTCGCAATCCACCGACAGCGTCACCAACCGCTGCGTGTGGCCCGAGGTCGCGCCCTTGCGCCACAACGCCTGGCGCGAGCGCGACCAATAGGTCACGTCGCGGGTGGAAAGGGTCGCGGCCAGGCTTTCGCGATTCATCCACGCCATCATCAGCACTGCGCCCGTCGCATGATCCTGCGCGATCGCCGGAACCAGGCCGTCCGCTGTCCACTTTACGCTTTCCAGATCGAAGGCTGTCATTGCAGCGTTCCTTTCCCGGTCTTTTCTCTTTCGCGGCGACGCCCTACTTATGGGGTCACGAAGCAGGAGGAAAGCGGCATGTCCGGCGACGCAGAGATGATAAAGCTCTATTCCCAGCGCATCTTGGCGCTGGCTTCCGACATTCCGCACCACACGCGGCTGTCGGATTGGGACGGTCAGGCGACCAAACGCTCACCGCTCTGCGGCTCGACCGTGACGGTGGAGCTGCGGCTTAAGGCGGGGCGGATCGCGGCATTTGGGCAAGACGTGAAGGCCTGCGCGCTTGGCCAAGCCTCAGCCGCCGTATCAGGCGCCGAGATCCTCGGCCGCACGGAGGATGAGGTCGCTGCGGCGCGGGACCAGCTTCGCGCCATGCTGAAATCGGACGGGCCGGTGCCCGATGCGCCCTTCGACGGGTTTGAGGTTTTGGCGCCCGCCAAGGATTACAAAAACCGCCACGCCTCCATTCTTTTGACGCTGGAGGCCACGCTTGCGGCGTTCGAAGCCGCGCGTCTTGGGGCGGGTGAGACGCTGTCGACCGCACCCTAGCCGCGGTCCAGTCACAGCGATGGCGTAAGGCCGGCGCGCCCTACGCGCGCTTCGTGCGGTGGATGAGACATCAAGCATCGCAAAACGCGTTGAAATCTTTAAATTTACCCGGTTTTTTCGGGTCTTTCATATGGCGCCTTAACTGCCGCTTCCGTCACAAAAAAACCGCCGCGACCCGGTGCGGGTGCGGCGGCAAGTGGCGTCCCTTCATGCACTTGGATCGCAAACAGGCAGGGCGATCCCCGGGCCGGCAGGGCACGGGCATGACAACGGTCCGCAGGCAACTCAGATCAAAGCGGGAACCATCAGACTGGCCATCAGGACCGCGCAGACCGCCGCCAGACCGAACGTGTCGGCCAACCAACCCTCCGGTCGGGTTCGAAATGCGGCTGCGATCTCGGTCATCATGGCGTCTGCTCCCTCTCGATGTTTCTGTTATGTTCCGAAGTTAACGCTTTGTCAACCAAGTTTTGGAACAAATGAGAACATGTATGAGAATGGCTGGGTCCCTGTCGGTTTTCGGCGCCGCTTCGCTGTATTCGCGCATTCGGTCCGGCCCGGGTCGGGGCCGTGGGTTGACCGCGGGGCTTTAGAGCATTTTCCGTTCAAAGCAGGTCAGTCATCATCAGAAAATGCGTTCAAGATCAGCATCCTGCTGATCTTGAGACAGCGATTTCTGATCCAATGTGAACGGAAATTGCTCTAGCCGACGCCCAGCATCAGGATCGCCCGATCGCGGTCCATCAGATACAGCAGTGTTCGCATCGCCTCGCCGCGCGCGCTTTCCAGGTTTGGATCCTGGTGCAAAAGCAGGCGCGCATCGTCTTGCGCGGTGCGCATCAGGTCCGATTGGGTCTCCAAATCGGCCACGCGAAACCGCGGCAAGCCCGATTGCTGCACCCCAAGCAAGTCTCCGGCGCCGCGCAACCGAAGATCGGTTTCCGCGATTTTGAACCCATCCTCTGTTGTGCGCAGCGTCTCCAGGCGCTGTCGCGCAGCCTTGCCCAGCGGTGGGGCGTAAAGCAGGATGCAGCTCGACTGTTCCGCGCCACGCCCGACCCGCCCCCGCAATTGGTGAAGTTGGGCAAGGCCGAAATGCTCCGCACCCTCGATCACCATAATGCTTGCCCGCGGCACGTCGACGCCGACCTCAATGACCGTGGTTGCCACCAAAAGCGGGGTCCGCCCTTCAGAAAAGCGGGCCATCGCCGCGTCTTTTTCTGCGGCGGGCATCTGTCCGTGGACCAGACCGACGCGCCCGGGGCCAAGCGCCTCACGCAGCACGCGGGCCCGGACCTCCACGGCTGTCAACGCCACGCTGTCGCTGTCCTCGACCAGCGGACAGACCCAATAGGCTTGCTTTCCGGCGTCAAGGGCACCCCGCAGCCGTTCGACCACTTCGTCCAGCCGCTCGGCGCTTACCAGCACGGTGGCGATGGGTTTTCGGCCCGGCGGCTTTTCGTCCAACACGGAAAGATCCATGTCGCCATAATGCGTCAGCGCCAGGGAGCGTGGGATCGGCGTGGCCGTCATCACCAGAACGTCGGTTTGCTGCCCTTTTTGGCCAAGCTCCATGCGTTGACGAACGCCGAAGCGGTGCTGCTCATCGACCACCGCCAGCCGCAGATCGGCAAAGGCGACGTCGCGCTGAAACAGCGCATGGGTCCCGATCAGAATGGCGGTCTCTCCCGCGCGAAGGGCCGCAAGTTTCTCGGACCGCGGCGCACCCTTGTCGCGCCCGGTCAAAACGTCGAGCCCGACACCGGCCACGGCCGCGAGGGGGGCCAAAGCCTCCGCATGCTGGCGCGCCAAGATCTCGGTTGGCGCCATCAGGGCCGCTTGACCGCCGGCCTCAACAGCACTCAGCATAGCCATCCATGCAACCAGGGTTTTTCCAGCACCCACATCGCCTTGCAAAAGTCTGTTCATGCGAT
>CALCPC010000790.1 GCA_937900975.1 uncultured Paracoccaceae bacterium | reverse complement strand
CAAAAGATCATACCCGCCCGCGCGCGCGCGAATGTGCGTGCCACATCGCGCAGAACATCGGCCTCGATCCCACAAACCGCCGCCATCTTCTCGGGCGGGAAGCCGGCGAGATGGGCTTTCATCTCCTCCCAGTTCTCGGTGAAACCGTCGATGTATAGGCGGTAGAAAAGCTCTTCCTCCACGATCACATGCATGATCGCATTCAGCATCGACACGTCAGCGCCGGCCTTGAATTGCAGCATATGCGTGGCATGCCGCTTTAGCCCCTGGCCGCGGGGGTCCATCACAATCAGCTTGCCGCCGCGCTTGGCAAACTGCTTGAAATAAGTGGCGGCGACGGGGTGGTTTTCGGTCGGATTGGCGCCGATGACGATGGCCGCATCGGCGTTTTCGCTCTCATTAAACGTCGCCGACACAGCGCCCGAGCCCACGTTTTCCAAAAGCGCCGCGACCGAGGATGCGTGGCAAAGCCGCGTGCAGTGATCGACATTGTTGTGGCCGAACCCCTGGCGGATCAGCTTTTGGAAAAGATAGGCCTCTTCGTTAGAGCATTTGGCCGACCCAAAGCCCGCAATCTCTCGCCCCCTTCCCTTCATCCCCTGGGCGGCGGCGTCAAGCGCCTCCTCCCATGTCGCTTCGCGGAAATGGGTGGACAGGTCGGCGGGATCGACGTTCAGCCCCTTCGCCGGCGCGTCGGCGCGGCGGATTAAGGGCTTGGTCAGCCGATGCGCGTGATTGACATAGTCAAAGCCGAACCGCCCCTTGACGCAAAGCCGGTTTTCGTTGGAGGGGCCGTTGATCCCCTCCACATATTTGATTTTGTCGTCCTTGATCTTGTAGGACAACTGACAGCCGACCCCACAATAGGGGCAGACGCTGTTGACCTCTCGATCATAATCCTGGCTGTCGCCGGCTTGGGCCTCGTCCAACACGGTGGCGGGCATCAAGGCGCCCGTGGGGCAGGCCTGCACACACTCTCCGCAGGCCACGCAACTGGACGCGCCCATTGCGTCGTCCTGGTCGAAGACGATCTTTGCCGACCGCCCGCGCCCGGCCATGCCGATCACGTCGTTGACTTGAACCTCGCGGCAGGCCCGCACGCACAGATTGCAGTGAATACACGCGTCCAGATTGACGCGCATCGCCACATGGCTGTCGTCGAGCAGCGGCACGGCGGCGGGCTCCACCGCCGGAAAGCGGCTTTCCGCGACGCCGTTTTCCGCCGCCATCGCCCAAAAATGGGCGGAGGCGTCGTGCCGGGTTTCAGGCTGATCTGCGGCCAGAAGCTCCACCACCATCGCGCGGGATTTCTGGGCCCGCGCAGTGTCGGTCGTCACCACCATGCCCTCGGTCGCCGGCCGGATGCAGGAGGCGACAAGCGCCCGCTCCCCCTCAACCTCCACCACACAGGCGCGGCAATTGCCGTCTGGGCGGTAGCCGGTTTCGGGCTTGTGGCAGAGATGCGGGATCACCAGGCCGGTGCCGTGGGCGGCGTCCCAGATTGTGGTGCCGGCCGGCACCGTCACGTCCCGCCCGTCAAGGCTGAAGGTGATCGTTCCGCTTGGGTTGGCGTCGAGCATGGGCTGGCGGTCCTTCGGTTTATCGGTGCTGATCGATCAAAATGGGATTGCCGTCTGGATCTGTGACGACTAGGCTTGCCGGACCCGTGCTGGCCGGATCGCATTCCGGCTCTGGCTGGATGCCTTGGGCCTTCAACGCCTTCTGGATCTCTCGAATGTCGGTGAAGCGGTCGAGGTTCTCGGCGCCCTGGCTCCAGCCGGGGTTGAAGGTCAGCATCGGCTTGTCGAACATGCCTTCGAAAAGCCCGATCACCTTGTCGCCCATCCGCATCATCATCCATTTGTCACCGCCGCCGGCGGCGGTGAAACCAAGCTTTTCGTAAAAGGCTATGGACGTTGAAAGGTCCTTCACAGGAAGGCTCATCGAAAAGGCGCCAAGGTCACTCATATCTCTTCTCCAAAATGCTTCATGACCAGTCTAATTGGATTGGGCGCCGCCTGTCCAAGCCCGCAAATAGAGGCATCGGTCATCACCTGGCAAAGATCCTCCAGAAGGGGCTGGGCCCAGGTTTCCGCCTGCATCAGGCGCACGGCCTTGCCGCAGCCCAGCCTGCAGGGTGTGCATTGTCCGCAGCTTTCGTCCTCAAAGAATTTCAGCATATTCAGCGCGGCGTCGCGGGCACGGTCCTGGTCCGACAACACAACCACGGCGGCAGAGCCGATGAAGGTTCCCAGCGGCTGCAAGGTGGCGAAATCGAGCGGCACATCGTCAAGATGCGCCGGCAACAGGCCCGAGGACGGTCCCCCAGGCTGATACGCCTTGAAGACATGGCCCGCCGCCATGCCGCCCGCCGCCGCGATCACATCGCGGATGGTAGCGCCCGCGGGCAGCAAGTACACGCCAGGTTTCGCAACCCGGCCAGACACGGAATAGCTGCGCCGCCCGGTTCGCCCGTTCTTTTCGGTCGTGTTCAGAACCTCCGGCCCTTCCCGACAGATCCGGGCGACCCAATGCAACGTTTCGACATTGTGTACCAGCGTTGGCCGGCCGAACAGGCCCACTTGCGCGACATAAGGCGGGCGGTGGCGGGGGAGGCCGCGCTTGCCCTCGATGCTTTCGATCATCGCGGATTCTTCGCCGCAGATATAGGCGCCCGCGCCGCGGCGCAGGTCGATATACCCCTCCGCGACCAGCCCCGACGCCTCAAGTGCCGCGATTTCCCGGCGCAGGATCTCCAGCACCGCCGGGTATTCGTCGCGCATGTAGATATAGCACCGCTCCGCCGCCACCGCCCAAGCAGCGATCAGCATCCCCTCAAGGAACAGATGCGGCGTCCGTTCCAGATAGTAGCGGTCCTTGAAGGTCCCGGGCTCTCCCTCATCGCCATTGACGGCGAGGTAGCGGGGCCCCGGGGCGGCCCGGACAAAGCCCCATTTCCGGCCCGACGGGAACCCGGCGCCGCCAAGGCCGCGCAAACCGCTGTCGAGGATCTGTTGCTGCACCGCCTCCCAATCGCCACCGTCGCGGAGCGCGAGAAGCGCCTGATACCCCCCGGCCGCCTGGTAGCGGACAAGGGGTTCATAATCCGGGATCACCGGATGGGTGTGCCCGGCGGCAATCGCCGCTTCGATTGTCTCGGGCGTCGCGTGATCGATATGCGCATGGACAAGCTCAACCACCGGCGCGGTGTCACCCCGCCCCATGCAGGGCGCGCGGAGGACGCGGACCTCGGCGGGATCAAGCCCCGTTTCCAAAGCCGTCTTCAGCGCCTCGGCGCCGGCAAGCTCACAGGACAAACTGTCGCAGACGCGGATGGTCAGCGCGGGCGGCGGCGGCGCATCGGGCGAGAGCACGTCGAAATGCGCGTAAAACGTCGCGACCTCATAGACCTCGGCCTGCGCCAGGCGCATCTCTTCGGCCAGCGCGCAAAGATGCTCGGCCGACAGACAGCCGTAAGCGTCTTGGATCAAATGCAAATACTCGATCAGAAGGTCGCGGCGCCGGGGCCGGGCGGCCAGCAGAGCCTGCACTTCTCCTAGGGCCGTGTCGGTGCTTTGCCGACCTTTCGGCGTCTTCCGACCGCGCCCGCGCGCCGATTTCCAAACGCCTTTTTGATCGTCCAAAGGTGCCATGACGTCCTCCCGTGTCAGGATAGCGTGACCATCAGGCCACCGGATCGTCAAATCGGAAATCTGTCTTGCGCGATAAGCGGCGCTTATGACGCAGCCACCCGCCGCAGCGCCGCGACCACTGGCAAACCCGGCGTTTTGCGCGGCGCCACCAGGCTGATCGCGGTGGCAAGCCGCGGCGCCGCCAGGGGGAGCGCGCGCAAGCCGTCCAAGGGGCCGAGCGCGCGGGTCATCGCCGCGGGCACGATCGTGGCCGCCATGCCTTGCCGCGCCATCACCAACAGCGATGTAAAGCCGTTGGCCTCGGCCAGGATCCGGGGCCGAAGACCGACCTCCTCGAACATGCGGTCCAGGATCCGGCGATTTTGCATCTCGGGCACCAGAAGACAAAGCGGCAGCGCCGCGGCGGCGTGCCAGGCGATCTCTTCCACCCCATCGGTGATC
>CALCPC010000789.1 GCA_937900975.1 uncultured Paracoccaceae bacterium | reverse complement strand
ATAGCGGGCGAACAATTGACGCAGCCGCGGATCCTCGAATTCCTGTTGGAGTTGCGACCACATGCTGCGCAGCGGTGCCGCGGCGCGAACCAGCCCGGGCATCTGGGCGCCCAGCGTGCGCATCAGGCCCAATGGATGCGGCCGCGGCGCCCGCATCATCGGCGCATCGAGCGCGTCGAAAAGATAGGCGGTCCGCGCGTGAAACGCGCGAAACGCCGCCGCATCGCGTGCGCCCGAGAGGGCCGCGATGGCCTCTGCCGAACGCTCTGCGTCGCTAAAGAGGTCGAGCGTTGCGCCATCGGGCCAGAAATGGCGCGCCAGAATGTCGGCGGGATGAAGCTCGAGATGATCGGAAAGCCGCGCACCGGCATCGGCGAAAAGCGCTTCGAAGACCGAGCGGAGCGTAAAGACCGTGGGGCCCGCATCGACGGGCCCGGCCGCGCTGTCGACAGTTCGCAGTTTGCCGCCCGGTGCGGCGTGACGCTCAAAAACCGTGACCCGCTGGCCTTGGCGGGCCAGGTCGAGCGCGGCAGACAAACCGCCGATGCCGGCCCCAACCACGACGGTATGGTTTGTCTGTCCGGTCATGCTGGCCCCCCAGGTGCGGGTGCGCGCGATTGACACACCTCTGCCACTTGTCCAATATGTTTGACACTATGCTGTCATAACTTTTGGACAGTTGCAAACCGGGAAGGGTCGCGGATGCAGGAACGGATCGAAATCGCGCTGAAGGAGGCGCTCGCCGGCACCGCTGCCCGCGGCGCGCCGCCGAAACTGTCGGCGGCGTTGCAGCACGCGGTCTTCCCGGGTGGCGCCCGGGTGCGGCCGCAACTGGCCTTGGCGGTCGCGGCGGCCTGCGGCGACGATTGCCCGGCGCTGTCGGATGCGGCGGCGATCGCGATCGAACTCATGCATTGTGCAAGCCTTGTGCATGACGATCTGCCTTGCTTTGACGATGCCGATCTGCGCCGCGGCAAGCCCACGGTCCACAAGGCGTTTTCTGAGCCCTTGGCCCTGCTTGCCGGCGACGCCTTGATCATCCTGGCGTTCGAGACGCTGACCCGCGGCGCCGCCACCCGGCCCGAGCGGGCGGGGCCGCTGGTGCTGGGCCTTGCCGCGGCGACGGGCATGCCCGGCGGCATTTGTGCGGGACAAGGCTGGGAAAGCGAGGCAGAGGTCGATCTTGCCGCCTATCACATGGCCAAGACCGGCGCGCTCTTCGTGGCGGCCACGGCGCTTGGGGCGGCGGCTGCTGGCGCGGACCCAGAGCCGTGGCATGAGCTTGGCGCGCGCATCGGCGCGGCCTTCCAGGTGGCCGACGATCTGCGCGACGCGCTTTTGACGGAGGCAGAGCTTGGCAAGCCCGCGGGGCAGGACGACGCCCATATGCGCCCATCTGCGGTGCGGGAATTGGGCATTGAGGGCGCGGTCAAACAGCTTCACGACATCCTTGGCGGCGCGATCTCCTCGATCCCGTCCTGCCCGGGCGAGGCTGCGCTGGCCAAAATCGTCTCGGCCCAGGCGCAGCGGCTGACCCCTGTCCAATTCCGCCACGCGGCTGTGTAGGCCATGGCGCTGGCCGAAGTTGGGGCTGGCGCGGGCCGTCTGGCCCGGTGGGCGGGCGCGGGCCGTTTGGCCCGGTGGGCTGGTGCGGGCCGTTTGGCCCGGTGGGTTGGTGCGGGCCGTTTGGCCCGGTGGGCCGACGCCTGGCGGCGCTGGCGCGACGCCCGCATCGCCGATCCCGATTTTCAGGCCTGGGCTGCGCGCTCGCCGCTGACGCGCCCGGTCGTGCGGCGCCAAAGCGCTGCGCTCTACGATCTTGTCGCGGGCTTTGTTTACTCTCAGGTGCTTT
>CALCPC010000788.1 GCA_937900975.1 uncultured Paracoccaceae bacterium | reverse complement strand
CCAATATCCTTACGCGCTTTGCGGGCGGTGCGGTGGCGCTTTCGGTCACGCTCACGGCACTGGCAAGCCTGCTTTCGGTTCTGACCGTGCCCTTCGCGACAAGCCTTACGGTCAGCGGATTTCTCGGCAGCGCGGCGCCGCCAGTCGATGTCACTGCACTCGCACTGGCGATGGCGATGATTACGACGCTTCCAGTTCTGGCGGGGCTTGGCCTTCGCCGGGTGGCACCGGCGCCGGTGGCGCGGCTTGAGCCACTGCTTTCGCGGGCGGCGGCCATCCTGTTTGCCGTGATCATCCTCGGCGCGCTCGCCGCCAATTGGGAGGTTTTCATCGGCAATATCGCGACGCTTGGCCCGCTTTTGGTTGCGCTCAACCTTCTGCTTCTCGGCGCGGGCTTCGCGCTGGCCCGTGCGCTCCGCCTGCCAAGACCCGAGGCGGTGGCAATCGCCCTGGAGACGGGGATCCAGAACGGCACGCTTGGCATCACGGTCGGCAGCCTGATTGTCGAGGCTTCGGCGGGCCTGCCAATTTTCTCGCTGCCCTCGGGCGTCTATGGGATCACAATGTACGCCGTCACACTTCCCGTGATTGCGCTCCTACGCCGCAGCGCACGGCAGCGCTAACCGACACCCCCGGGAGGACCTGCCCAGCGCGGCGGCCTGCAGCCCTTAAAACCAACGCACAAGGCCCCTCCACCAGTGCCGCGCGCGCCGCGGCTGTGTTAAACCGGTCGCATGCCCGCACTCTGCCGCGATTGCCAGACCGCCACCCCGCCGCCCAGGTGCCACACCTGTGGCAGCCCGCGCGTCCTGTCGCATCCCGAACTCGACCGGCTGACCATCGCCCATCTCGACTGCGATGCGTTTTTTGCCAGCGTCGAGAAACGCGACAACCCGGCGCTGCAGGACAAACCTGTGATCATCGGCGGCGGGCGGCGCGGCGTCGTCTCCACCGCCTGCTATGTCGCGCGCATCCGCGGCGTCCGCTCGGCCATGCCGATGTTCAAGGCGCTCGACCTTTGCCCCGATGCCGTCGTGATCCGCCCGCGGATGGAGACCTATGTTGCCGTCTCCCGCCAGATCCGAACGCTGATGGAGACGCTGACCCCCGTGGTTGAACCGCTGTCGCTGGACGAGGCGTTTCTCGACCTTACCGGCACCGCACGGCTGCACGGCGCGCCGCCAGCGGTGCTGATGGCCCAATTGATCGCGCGGATTGAACGCGATGTCGGCGTCTCCGCCTCAGTCGGGCTAAGCCATAACAAATTCCTGGCCAAGATTGCCTCCGATCTCGATAAGCCGCGCGGGTTTTCGGTGATCGGCGCGGCCGAGACGGAGGCTTTCCTTACCAAGCAACCGGTTTCGGTCATCTGGGGCGTCGGGCGCAGCTTCCGCGAAACGTTGGAGCGCGACGGCATTCGCACCATTGCCGATCTACGCCGCCGGGACCGTAAAGACCTGGGCCAGCGCTACGGCGCTGGCGAGGGCGACAAGGGCAG
Organism: uncultured Paracoccaceae bacterium; assembly: GCA_937900975.1. Taxonomy (GTDB): domain Bacteria; phylum Pseudomonadota; class Alphaproteobacteria; order Rhodobacterales; family Rhodobacteraceae; genus Algicella. Next base: position 12 of record CALCPC010000788.1, on the reverse strand, counting down.
TGAGCGAGGGAA
>CALCPC010000787.1 GCA_937900975.1 uncultured Paracoccaceae bacterium | reverse complement strand
GGGCCTTGCGGACGGGCGTCGCCCGTCCGCCCTGCGGCGGAACCGCCGCAGGCGCCGCCGAAGGCGGCGATGGCCCTTGCACAGCGCCCGGTACGGCCGGTTCAATCCGCGGCCAGGGTAAATTCGACAAATTCGGTCCTCTGGAAGATCCGGGCGTTGTCATCGGAGATGCACAAGATACGGATGCGGCCGGCGGCGTCCTGCCAAAGCGCGATCCCTTCAAGATTGTCAAACCGGCCAAATCCGGTTTCGACCACCGTCTCCTCGCCGCTCAGCCCGGCCGCGCCGATGGCAAAGCGGCGGATGCGGGTGCGGAAACCGAGGAAACTATAGTCCCGCTCCAGGACGTAAAGCCTGCCATCCGGGCCGATTTCCGCGCCAGTGACAAGATAGGGCGGGCGGCGGGGCACGGCAAAGGGCTGATCCCAGCCGCCACCATCGAAACGATAGATCGGGAACGGACGGTCCAGCGCGCCGGAGCGTTCGGGAATGGCGTAAAGCCGGCCCACAGTGTCGCTGGCCAGCGCCTCTAAAGCGGAGTTGTTTTGCAGCGTTGCGAACACCGCGGGGCTTGGCAGATGCACCGGAGGTAGCGCGATATCGTCATAGACCGCAATCCGGTCGACGGCCTCGAAAGACACATAAAGCCGCCCGTCCGGTCCCGCGGTCAGCCCTTCCGCATCGATGCGCCGACCGGAAAGCGGCGTGCCGTCGGGCGCGCGCAGGGGCCCGTGGCGCAGCGGTGTAACCCCGGTCAAGCGCCCGCCATCGCGCAGAAACCGCCCCGCGGCGAAGGCGCCCTTATCGCTGACTGTCACAAACCTCTGACCGTCAGCCGAGACGTGGAGGCCCGAGAAGCTGCCAAAACCGGGCCAAGCTTCGGACCAGACCACACGCGCGGTCCGGTCGACCAAATCGGCGGCGGCCGGGCCGGCCGCGGCCAGCGCTGCGGCTAGCGCAAGACGGCGGAGCATTGTTGCGGCAGATCGGCCAGCGTGATCGGCCCGCGCGCAGGCTTGGGCGGTGGTTTTGGCGCGTTGGGATCGGGTTTTGGCGGGTTTAACGCGTCTGTGACCCACCAGACCGCGTCGGCGCAACCATCGCCGGGCGGCGGCGCATCCTGTTCGCGGCAGCCAAGCTGCCCGGCAGGGCAATTAAGCCGCACATGGAAGTGATAGTGATGACCCCACCAAGTCCTGATTTTGCGCAGATAGTCCCGGTCGCCGGTCTCGTCCGCGCACATCTGCAGCTTAACCGGTGCCGTGACGAAAATGCGCGCAACCGCCGGGTCGCGCGCGGCCGCGCGCAGGATCCTGTGATGCGCGAAGGTCCAGTTCGCGTTGACCCGCCGCTGATCGGCAGAGCGCACGGAGATTGAGGACAGCGCCTCCCGCTCCCCCCGCGAAAGATCCAGCCGCTGCACCGGTTTCATCCAGATGTCGATGTCGAGCCCCATCTGGTGGCTGGCATGGCCCGACAGCATCGGGCCGCCGCGGGGCTGGCTGATATCGCCGATGTAAAGCCCGCGCCAGCCCACTTTGGTCGCCAATTGGCTGAGGCGTTTGACAAACAAAATCGCCTCGGGGTGGCCCCAATTGCGGTTGCGGCTCAGCCGCATCGCCTGCCAGGTCGGTCCGGTTTCGGGCAATTGCTGGGCGCCGGCAAGGCAGCCCTTGTTATAGATCCCATAGGCCGCCGGGCTTTGGCGCGAGGGCGTGTTTTTCGCGCCGAAAAGCTGTTTGGCTGGGATATCGCCCAGCGACTGCAGCGGCATCAGACACGCCGCGGCAATGGCAAGAAGTCGGATCATGGCAATGCCCCTGCTCCTGTTTTGACTGAGCGTAACAGAAACAACCCTGCCGCGAAAAGCAGGATCACCGGCGAAATGCCCAAGGTTTGACTGCCCGTCGCCGCGGTGACCGCACCGATAAGAAGCGGGCCGAGAAACGCGGTGGCCTTGCCGGCGAGGGCGTAGAGACCGAACGCCTCGGTCATCGGGACCCGTCCGGCGGCTTGATCGATCAACAAAGTGCGCGCGGCCGCTAGCAACGCGCCCCCCGCCGCGCCGATCAGCGCGCCGGCGGCATAAAACACCAGATCCGGCACCGCGCTGCCGGGGGGAAGCGCCAGGCCGAAAAGGTGATCCCGCGCCGTTCCAAGGATCAGAATGCTGGTGGCAATCAGCGTCAGTATCGTGGCCACAGCGACCGGTTTTGGCCCAAAAGCGCTGTCAGCGCGGCCGCCGAGATAGGCGCCGACGGCACCGGTTAGGGCCGCCAGAATGCCGATTATGCCAAGCTCAATAAGCCCCCTCCCCTATACGCCGCCCGCTAAGATCCCGCCAAAGATGTTAAG
>CALCPC010000786.1 GCA_937900975.1 uncultured Paracoccaceae bacterium | reverse complement strand
GTTTGGCGACAACGATCACCTTTTGGGCCATATCCCGCGCAATCGGCAGGCCAAACCCGCCGCAGACGACATCGCCGAGGAAATCGAGCAGCACATAGTCGAAATCCCAATCGTGGAAGCCGAGCTTCTCAAGAAGCTCAAACCCATGGATGATCCCGCGCCCGCCGCAGCCACGGCCAACCTCTGGCCCGCCAAGCTCCATCGCGAAGACGCCGCCCCGCTTAAAACAGACGTCGCCGATCTTCACAGGCTCACCGGCCAGTGTCTTTTTGGTCGACGTTTCGATGATCGTCGGGCAGGCCTTGCCGCCAAAGAGCAGCGATGTCGTGTCCGATTTGGGGTCGCAACCGATCAGAAGGACGCGCTTGCCCTGTTCGGCCATCATGTGGCTAAGATTGGCGAGCGTGAACGACTTTCCGATCCCGCCTTTGCCATAGATCGCAATGATTTGCGATTTCTTGGTGGCCTCCTGAACGGGGATGTCCCCAAGCGGGGCCGCCGCCTCGGCGCGCAGCCGCGCGGCGCCGGCAGCGATTGGATCGTCGGTCAGGACCGGCACGCGGTCATCCAGCGGGGGCATTGGACGCCCTCCCAAGTCAGGCACATTTTAAGGCAGGCGGGTTCGTCGAACGCCGCACGGTACGCCACGTCCGCGTTTGCGGCGGGGCTGTGATGGGTGATCAGATCGCTAAGATCGAGGTGGCCGCCCTCAACCAACGCCCGGGTTGCGACCATGTCCTCCGGCGTCCATTCCGCCGCGACGCGCAGCCGCGCCTCTCGCAGAAAAGCGGTCGGGAAGGAGAAGTGCACAGGCTCCGCGTAAAAGCCCGCCAGTACGATCTCCCCACCCTTTTCGAGGCGCGCAATCAACGCGGTCAGGCCAGAGAGATCGCCCGACGCCTCAAAAATCGTTGCAAAGCGGCGGCCCTCATCCTCAGCCGGATCGCACACCGGATAGGGGAAGGTGCCCGCGCGCCGAAGCGGATCAACCTCCCACACGGTCGGGGGCGGCCCGCCGGCCGCGAGTGTCAGCCGGGCAAGGAGCCGCCCGACAACGCCGTGGCCGATGATCAAATCGGGAAGATCGGTGCGCAACCCCGCAAGCACATGCCGCGCAGTTGCCGCCAGCGCCAAAAGCACGCCGGCATCGCCAAGACCCGCATCAATGGGCTGCAGCCGCGCGCCCTGCGTGACCACGGTGGCCGCAGCACCGCCGAAAAGGCCACGCACATCCCGGTAGCAATCGGCCCCCGGAACAAACACGGCCTGCCCGGTGCGAAGCCCGCTTTCGGGGCCAGCCTCTACCACCTCGCCCACGCTTTCATAGCCCGGGACCAGCGGATACCCCATGCCCGGAAAATCGGGCATGCGACCGGTGAAGAGCAGCTTTTCCGTCCCCGTGGAGATCGCCGACCGACGCATTGCCACCACCGCATCGGCTGGCGCAGGCGTCTTGAGCGCCACAGTCGCAGCCCGAATCTTCCCGGGGGCGTCAAGCAGGATTGCAGTCGTGTCCATCGCAGCCTCCCTAGATTTTAGCTGTTTTTGCAGCGGGTTGGACCCGAGGGGCGGCATTGCGTCACACCTCTTGTGTGTAAGGTAAAGCTGACACTATGGTTTGTCAAACTTGTATTCCACCGCTTTGTCCTTAAGCGCTGGGCTTGTAGCCGACCAGAACGCGCGTGATGACTTTTTGGTGGGCCGGCAGCGCGCGGATGCGTTGAAACCCAGCCGTCTCAAGCGCTGTCCGATGGGTGGTGAGCGCGCGGGGCGTGCCACTGGTCATGGCGGCGGTGTAAAGGCCGAAATAGGCATCGCCTTCGCGCGTTGGACGGGTGCCGCCCGACATCGGCTCTGAGATCACGATCCGCCCCCCCGGGGGTAGCGCGGCGAAGGCGCTGGCAAGAAGCGCCGCGACTGTGCTGTCGCTGTGGTCGTAAAGAACGCGGATCAAGCTGATTGCGTCGGCGCCTTTGGGCCAGGGATCGGTGCGAAAACTGCCGCCAACAACCGCCGACCGCGCGGCAAGGCCAGCCTCGCCAAGGCGGGTTTTGGCAAGCGCCGCGACGGGCGCGAGGTCGAACACAGTCCCCCGCAGACGCGGATCGGCGCGCAGCGCAGCGGCCAAAAAAGCGCCTTCGCCGCCCCCGACATCGAGAAGGTGGCGCACCCCCCGCAGCGCGCCGGTGGCCAGTGTCTCGGCGGCGACCATGGGCTGGCTTGCGGCCATCAGGCGCGAATAGGCGGCGGCGGTCCCCGCGGGCGCGGCGGCGCCTTCATCCTCGGCCACATAGGCCCAGAAACGGCTTAACGCGGTCTCCTTAACCCGGCCGGAGAGAAGCGCGGTCGGGTCCGCGAGGTCGCGGTAAAGCAGGTTGTGATGGCGCACCATCTCGGCAACGCCGGGCGCGCCGATCAGCACCGGGCCGAGCGGGCCAAGACCATAGCGCCCGTCGCCGCGCCGCGCCAAAAGGTCGAGCGCGGCCGCCGCCTGGCAAAGCCGCTGCACCCCATCGACAGGCCAGCCAAGCTCTGCCGCGAGGTCGTCCGTGGTTTTGGCGCCACCGTCAAGCCTTTGTCTCAGATCCAGCTCAACCACCGCGTATAGCACCTGAGAGTAAACAAA
>CALCPC010000785.1 GCA_937900975.1 uncultured Paracoccaceae bacterium | reverse complement strand
CATTTTCGATCTGGAGCCTGAGGCGCTTGGGCCGGTCGATGCGATTTTCGACCGTGCCGCGCTGGTGGCCCTGCCGGCGCCGATGCGCGCGCGGTATGCGGCGCATATCGCAGGATTGTCGGGCGGGGCGCCGCAACTTCTGATCACCTTCGCCTATGATCAGCAGGCCATGGACGGTCCGCCTTTTTCGGTTCCGCCCGAGGAGGTCGCGGCGCATTACGCAAACACCTATCGGGTTGTCCGCCTTGGCGGGCGGATGACCCAGTTGCGCGCGCTCGACGCGGTTGAGGAGACGGCCTGGCACTTGATACCGCTAGGCCGGCCGACCGCGGGGGCAGTTTCAGGGCAGCCTTGGCTGCCCTAACCTCGGCAGAACGCGGGGTCTTGGTCTGCCGACGCCTTTTTAGCAGGGAAGGAATAGCCCGCTTCCCCTGCCGCATGGCCCAAGGGTCGCCTTTGACCGCGCGACCGCGGCGGTTGGCCTGCTCGCGCCGTGAGACCCTGGTTGCCAAGTACGGTCAAACGCGGAAAGGCCGCCGGACTGTCCAAGACCTGCTGAGCGCCGATCTTGATCTTTTGCAACCGCGATTGCGGCGGGTGCGGCCGCGTTCTCCACCCTGAGGGGTTCAGCGAAACTCAGAAAACGCGCTCATCCGCACCCGGCCAATGATCTTCGGCCGGCGGTTTCTGATTTCGCTGAGCAGAGATGGCACGGCCAAACCGCGCCCCGCCTACGCGGTCGGACGGGGCTTCAGCGGACGATAATTCGTTTTCTCGGCGATCCGTGCGGATTTTCCGCGACGCTCACGCAGATAGTAAAGCTTGGCGCGGCGCACCTTGCCGCGGCGCACAACTGTAATTGCGTCGATGTTGGGAGAGTGGAGCGGAAAGACACGCTCAACACCTTCACCAAACGAGATCTTGCGCACCGTAAAGGACGCGCCAATGCCGCTGCCGCCTTTGCGTCCGATGCAAACACCCTCGTAGTTCTGAACGCGAGAGCGTGTGCCCTCAGTCACTTTAAACCCGACACGGATCGTATCGCCGGCGGAAAAATCTGGGATGTCTTTGGCGAGGGTCGCAATCTGCTCTGCCTCGATCGTTTCGATAATGTTCATCGTCTAATCCTTTGACTCGCCTTGGTCAGCGATGGTGTGCGCGTCCGAGAGCTTTTGGCCTTCCACCGGGTCCCCACCGCGTTTGCGATAAGCCCGCCAAAGATCGGGACGACGTTCCTCTGTCACGGCTTCGGATTGGGCTTGCCGCCATGCGGCAATCGCGCCGTGATGACCGGAGAGGAGGACCTCCGGTATCTTACGACCATCCCAATCCGTGGGCCTTGTGTAGTGCGGGTGTTCCAAAAGGCCGGACGAAAAGCTTTCGTCCACCGCCGACATGGCATTCCCAAGCACGCGGGGTATAAGGCGAACGGTGGCCTCGATCAAGGCCTGCGCCGCGATCTCACCCCCCGATAGGACAAAATCGCCGACCGATACCTCCGCGATCCCGCGCGCCTCGATAACGCGGGCGTCGATCCCTTCGAACCGCCCGCACAGCAGCGTAACACCGTCGCGGCGGGCAAGATCGCGGGCCATGGCCTGGTTGAATGGCCGCCCGCGCGGCGACAGGGCAAGAACGGGCCAGTCGGCGCCGCGGCGCGGTGCGGCGTCGGTCAGCGCCGCGTCGATCACATCGGGGCGAAGCACCATGCCCGGCCCGCCGCCCGCCGGCGTATCGTCGACGCTGCGATGACGGCCAAGCCCATGGGCGCGGATGTCGCGCACGTCAAGGCTCCAAAGCTCTGCTGCCAGCGCGCGGCCGAGAAGCGCTTGACCAAGCGTGCCGGGGAACATTTCGGGGTAGAGCGTCAGAACCCGCGCGGTCCAAACGCCCGCAAGCGGCCCGGGCTCGTCCATCAGGCTTTTCGGCACAGCGCTCGCCCGGATCGACCGACGCCCGTGGGAGCGGGCGCGCTCAACCATCCTCTGCCGTCCCGGCCGTGTCGGGGATGTCTTCGGGCGGGTCGGCGACCAGCCGACCGGCCCGAAGATCGACGGTTGGCACCGCTGCGCGAGTGAATGGCAAAAGCAGCGGTTGTCGGCCCGGATGCAGCACTTCAAGAAAGTCGCCCGCGCCGTGGTCGAAGACCGATCGCACCCGCCCAAGCGGCGCACCGCCCGTGTCGACGACATCAAGCCCGATCAGATCGGCATGGTAATACTCATCATCGGGCAAGGCGGGAAGCCGGGTGCGCGGCGCATAAAGCCGTGTGCCGCGCAGCGCGTCGGCCGCTTCCTTTGATCCGATACCCGAAAGCCGCGCGGCGAAGCCGTTCTTGATCGCCCGGGTGATCTTTAGGTCAAAGCTTTTGCCGCCCTCCGTTGTCAGCGGCGCATAATCGCCGATGGCCGCCGGGTCGGCGCAAAAGGACTTGAGCCGCACCTCGCCACGCACGCCAAAGGCGCCGGCGATGGCGCCGACGCACACCTGCGAGGGATCGGGCCGGGCCATAACCGGCGGCGGGTCGGCCGCCGAATACACGGCGGCGGCCACCACGGCGGGGGCAGCAGAGGCCACCACCGCCGCGGCTAAAATAAAGGGCCGCACCGCCGCCCGCACCAGCGCC
>CALCPC010000784.1 GCA_937900975.1 uncultured Paracoccaceae bacterium | reverse complement strand
CGCTGTAGCGCCCCGCGGGCACGGTCGCAAGGTCGCGCTTAAGCTCCTCTGAAAGGGTACCGTTGCGGGTGCGCAGATGCACGATGCCGCCTTCGGGCATCGCGTCCCGGGCGTTGACGACCAAATTGACGACGACTTGCTCCAACTGCCGCTCATCGACCCGGACAGGCCAAATTTCCTCAAGATTTTCGATCTTTAGCACAACCTTCTCACCCAAAAGCCGATTGAGAAGATGCGCCAGTTCCTGCATCGTGTCGTAGAGATGCAGGACGTTGAGCCGCAGCGTCTGCTTGCGCGAGAAGGCCAAAAGCTGCCGGACCAGCGCCGCGGCGCGGTTCGCGTTTTGGCGGATTTGCACCAAGTCGCCGTGATCGGGGTCGCCATTGTCATGGCGCAGCAAAAGCAGATCGCAGTGCCCATGAATGGCGGTCAATAAGTTGTTGAAGTCATGTGCAATTCCGCCCGCAAGTTGACCGACGGCTTGCATCTTTTGGCTTTGCACGAACTGCGCTTCAAGCGTCTTGAGCTCCGTCGCGTCGGCGACGACGGCCAGGACCATCGGCTCCTGCCCTTCAAAGACCCGGATCATGGTGACCTGCAAAAACACATCCGCACCGTCGCGCTGCGCCGAGGCCACCTCAGATCGGCCTTGATCGCGGCCGCGCAAGGTCTCTTGCAGACGTTCGGGGATTGTTTTGTGCAGCCCTTCGATCAAATCCGCAAGCCGGGCGCCGGGCAGCGTCCGCTCCCCAATCAAGGCGCGGGCGGCGGCGTTGACATAAGTGATGACGCCGTCATCGCCGACACGCGCCAGGCCGATGGGAAGCTGGTCGAGGATGCTGCCCGGGCCGATCGTTTTTTCTGCAAGCGTGCTTGGCCCGTCTTCGGTCTTAGGGTCCGCCACCGGCGGTACCAGCTGCCAGATCTGCGTGTCGCCGCCGCAGTCGCGCACAATCAACTGCGTGGCGACGCCGCGGAACGCCACCGCGTGTTCGACTTGACCCTGATCCCGGGCCGCGCGCCCAAGGCGAAACACCAAACGCTCCCCCTCGCGCCGGTCGCTGTCCAAGAAATCGGCAAGATCGCCGCTGACATCGCCGGCCGCGGGATTGGCGCGCAGGATCCGACCGCGAGAATCGATCAAAAGGACTGGATTGGGGTCGGCGCCAAAATGCTCCTCAAACATGGCGCGGCGCGCGCGGCGCGTGAGATAAAGCGCAAGCGTGTAGATCACAGCCGCCGCGGCAGCGCCGATCAGCGCGCTGGTAAGGCCGCGGTCAAAAGGATACTGGCAACGGCAAGACCGCCTGCGGCCGCAAGGTAGAGGATGGCGCGCAGGGCGCCCCCGCCCCCGATACCCGCCACACGCTCCATCCGTCGCCCTTCATTCAACGCTCGTACCACGGGACGTTTGCCCAAAAAGGATTAATGTCCTGTAAACTTTCTTAGCCCCGCGCTGGACGTCCGTCGCGGGCGACGCGCACATAAAAGAACCCGTCATGGTCCGATGAGGGAAGCAATACCGTATCTTCCCCTGCGGTTAGGCCGGAAATTGCCGCCAGCCGGTCCCGCAGCACGCCCTGATTTTCCTCTGCCAGGATTGAACATGTGGCATAGATCATGTGCCCGCCCGGCCGCAAATAGCTTAGCGCCTCGGTAAAAATCTTCTTTTGGATGGTCACCAGATTGGCCAAGCCCGACGGCGTTAAACGCCACTTCGCATCGGGTGAGCGGCGCCAAGACCCCGTCCCCGAACACGGGGCGTCCACAAAGACCAGGTCGCAGGCGCCAAGAATGCGCGGCAGCGCGCGGCGGTCAAGACAGCGAACGTCAAGCCCCGCGCGGGCCGCCCGTTCGGGCAGCGACTTCATCCGTGCCGGATAGAGATCATAGGCGAAAAGCCTGCCCTTGCCCTCCATCGCCGCGCCGAGGGCCAGCGTTTTGCCGCCGCCGCCCGCGCACAGATCCAGCACCGTCATCCCCGGCGCGGCACCGGCCGCTGCGGCCGCGATTTGGCTGGCGGCGTCCTGCAGCTCAACCAGGCCCTGGCGATAGGCCGCGCTGCCCGAGACCTTGCGGGGGTTTTCCGTGACCGTCAGCGCGGTCGCCGGCGCCGGCAACGGGCGCACACCGATCCCATCGCTGGCCAAGACGTCGATCGCAAGGCGCGGGCGGGCCTTGAGCGTATTTACCCGCAGATGCACATCCGCACGGGCCTGCAACGCGACAAGCGCCGTCTCGAACGCAGCGCCGAGGGAGGCGCGCAAGGCCGGTTCCAGAAAATCGGGGATATCGAGGCGGACGGCATCCGGCGCGTCCTGAAGCGGGCGGAAGGCACCGGTTTCGGCGGCGGTCAGGGGGGCTGGGGCGTGGGGAGACCCGTCAAAAAGGTCAGGCCCGGCCGCGTCGGCGTCGACCAAAAGGCCGGCCAGCAGCGCGCGCCCCGTCTCCCGCCCCTGGCCAGAGCGCCAAAGGACCGAGCGGCGGCGCCGCAACACGTCGAACACCAGATCGCGGACCGCCGCGCGATCGCGGGAGCCTGCAAACCGGCTGGCCCGCGCCCAGCCCGTCAGCGCCTTTTCGGCGGGGGCGCCGGCGATGATTTCGTCCAGCACCTGGATGGCGGCGGACACCCGCGCCGGTGGGGTCACTCACCCGCTCCGGTAATTGGGGCTTTCGCGGGTGATTTGGACGTCGTGGACATGACTTTCGCTGAGACCCGCGCCGGTGATGCGCACAAAGCTGCACCCGGTGCGCATGTCCGCGATGGTCGCGCAGCCCGTATAGCCCATCGCTGCGCGCAACCCGCCGACAAGTTGATGGATCACCGCAGCCGCCGCGCCCTTATAGGCGACCTGGCCCTCGATCCCCTCAGGCACCAGTTTGTCGGATGACGCCTCTTTCTGGAAATACCGGTCGGCCGAGCCCCGCGCCATCGCGCCGACCGACCCCATCCCGCGATAGGCCTTGAAGCTGCGGCCCTGATAAAGGATCAGCTCCCCCGGCGCCTCATCGGTGCCGGCAAGCATCGAGCCGATCATCGCGCAATCGGCGCCGGCCGCGATGGCCTTGGCGAAATCGCCAGAATATTTGATGCCGCCATCGGCAATCACGGGGTGCCCGCTGGCCGCCGCGGCCGCGGCACAATCGGCGATTGCCGTCAGTTGCGGGACGCCCACACCGGCCACGATCCGCGTCGTGCAGATGGAGCCGGGGCCGATCCCCACCTTGACGGCGTCGGCGCCAGCGCCGATCAGCGCGCGCACGGCCTCCCCCGTCGCGACATTGCCCGCGACCACCTGGACGTCGTTGGACAGCCGCTTGATCCGGCTGACGGCCTCCCCCACGGCGGCGCTGTGGCCATGGGCGGTGTCGATCACGATCAAATCCACGCCCGCATCGATCAGCGCCTCGGACCGGGCAAACCCGTCATCGCCCACGCTAGAGGCCGCAGCGACACGCAACCGGCCAAGCTTATCCTTGCAGGCCTGCGGGTTCAGCACCGCCTGCTCTATATCCTTGATGGTCAAAAGCCCGGTCAGACGGTCCTCGGCATCGACGACAAGCAGCTTTTCGATCCGCCGCGCCTGCATCAAGCTTTTGGCCGCATCGAGATCGGCCGGCTCTCGCAACATTGCAAGATTGTCGGAGGTCATCATCACATGCACGGGCGTCGCCTCGTCGGTGGCAAAGCGCATGTCGCGGTTGGTCACGATCCCCACCACGCGCCCATCGCGCACGACCGGAAAGCCGGTGATGCGATAGCGCTCTTGCAGCGCTTTGGCGTCGGCAAGCGTTTGAGCGGGGCTCAGCGTGATCGGGGTGTAGACCACCCCGCTTTCGAACCGCTTGACGCGGCGGACCTGACGCTCCTGCTCCTCGGGCGCGAGGTTGCGGTGAAGAACGCCCATGCCGCCGGCCTGCGCCATCGCGATGGCCATTTTTTGCTCTGTCACCGTGTCCATGGCCGAGGACAAAAGCGGGATGTTCAAGGCGATTTCGGGCGTCACGCGGGTGCGGGTGTCGGCGGTGGCCGGCAGAACGCTGGAGGCTGCGGGAACCAACAAGACATCATCGAAGGTCAGGGCCTCACGAATCTCCATCGCGCACTCCGGGCTGGATCGGAGTTGGCGCCTTCCTATTCCACGAGCCGCCGCGAAAGAAAACCCCGTGCCCCGCGACGCGTGTGCGGCCTTTGGCGTCTCGTGCAGAACCTGAGACATCACGCGCCCCGTAACACGTTGAAATCGTTGCGCTCAGGCAGCGCTGTGAGGTTCGGGTTTTTCACGAAAGGCTTTGCGGGCCGCCGGCGCCCTTTGCGGGGCCAGGGCGCGCTGACTGGGACGGCGGCAAGCGGGCGCGTATCATGCCTGGACTCCGCGCTGCGGCGGTCCTTGGGTTCGGGGGACATCGCATGGGCCCCCGGGGCGCGGGCCTCAGGGCACGCGTCTCGGAGCGCGAGTGTCGGGGCGCGAGTGTCGGGGCGGGGGCTCGGTGCGGGGGACGCCAGCCAATCACCCCGCTGCTGGCGCGGGGGTGGACGGTATGGAAATTCGCCGGCACCACGACGCGCTCAGCGCAGCTGGCGCCACCGGCAAAGGGATCCGAGGGCGCAGCCCCGGCGGGTTTTACCCGGCCGACAGCGACCCCGGGACCAAAAGCCGGATGACCTCGATGCTGTCGGTCTCGCCAAACCTCCACCGCGCCGAGAACGGTAGTTTGGTGTCGTTTGCCAGGGGATATGCGCCGCGCCAACGGCGCTTGCGCTTTCGATGATCATGGACGGGAAGACATAACGGCCCTCGGCAACTGCGCCAGAGGTGTTAGGCATCGCGTTCACCCCCCGATCCGCGATGTCGAGAAGACCGCTCTGCGCCACGCGACGCTCGACCCCATCGGCGTCGACGGTGGCGGTGTCGCTCAGCGCCACGACCGGGACCTTGGCCAGGCGGGGGAAACACGCCCCCGTCTTCCCCGCCGGGCGCGCCGCTGAGAGATGGCCTGGCCGCCACTACGCCCAATCGCCAGCGCGCGTGTCGTCGAGAAAGTTGACGAAGCGCGGTCTGAGCGGCGCGACGAGCGGCCCACACGACGGAGGGGATGTCGGAAAGCCCCGCGCCCG
>CALCPC010000783.1 GCA_937900975.1 uncultured Paracoccaceae bacterium | reverse complement strand
AACCGGGCCGGTCCTTTCCGGGGGCGCCCGCCCCTCCGCCCTTTGCGCCTGCTGCAGCGCTGGGCCTGCCCACCCCGCCCCCGCAATGGACTGGCCCGTCCCGGAACGCGGCGCGCGGCCCCGGATGGCCCTAGACGGTGTCTGCTTTGGGGGTTTCCCGAGCGGGTTTGCGTTTGCTCCTAGATCGAAGACAGGCAGCGGTCTTGGGCAGGCGGGCTTTGGCGGAGCGGCACGTGGCGATTGTCGTTCCCAGGGGCGCGGTGGCACCGACGATCAGGTGTTGCTTGATGCGATCATTAAGCGGGCGTGGCACCATGGCGCGATCTGCCGCCCGAACGCGGCACCTGGCGCGGGGTTCGGTCCCGCTTTCGGCGCTGGACCCTTGCCGGTGTTTGGGAGACCTTTTTCAACACGTTCGGCACAAACCCGGACTTCAGGTCGGTTCACACCGATGCCGCGCTATGCAAGACACGTGCTGACGCGACCTCTCAAAATCCCGCCCGTGACAGTGCGGCGCAAGGCACTATCGGTCTCTGGGACGGCTGGAAGCTGCCGGGCGTGGCCGGTCATCCGGACCGCCATACCCCCTGGCCACCGCGGGGGGGTGCCCGCAGGCGCTTGAGTGGAACGAGGGCCTCAAGGGCGTTCGTCACCTCATCATGGACGCTGCATAGGACGCCGGGCGGCTGCGGGCTTTTATGGCCGACGACTTGGGTGCACCCCCGAATATCAAGCGAGATCCGGACCCGGCGTGAAGACGGTTTCGTTGACTGGGTGCTTTATCGGGAACGCCATCTCGTCGTGCGTTTCTTCAATCGGATCAGAGGCTTCCGCCGGGCCGCCTTGCGCTGCGAGAAAACGATTGGCGCATTCAAAGCTTTCATCGATATCGCATATGGCATGGCTTGGCCAAATGCAGACGTCGCCGAGAGTGTCAGAGCCCGAGACGGGCGCGGAGGGCGGTGGCGGTGTTTTGGACCGGGGGCGACCACGGCGCATTCCCAGCGACTTAGAGCGTGGCTTGGCTGCGCAGGAGCAGACCGGCGGCAAGCGGGTTGAGGGGGTTGGCTTTCAGCGTTGTGCCCGAGGAGGTGATGTCGGCCACGGCCTCGGCCGTGGCGTTCATCACCGTGCCTTCGGTCGCGCCCTGGCTGTCGACCAGCCGGTAATCGGCAACGCCGTGGCGGGCGAAAAAGCGGCGTGTCAGCTCATGATATTTGGTGGCGACGCGCAGCCGGTGTCCGTGTTCGGCCCGGAACGCCGCGGCGACCGCATCAAGATCGTCCATCGTGTCGCAATCGATCCAGACTTGCGGCACCGCCACGATCAGATCCGCCTGGCCAAATCCCATCGGCGCGGCCAACTGCCCGCCCTCGGCCGCTGAGAGGTATTCGGCGACAAGATCTTGGCCCGTGACGCCGAAGTGAAGCCGGCCTGCCGCAAGCTCTCGCGGGATTTCGCCGGCGGAGAGGAGGACAAGATCAACGCCCGCGATGCCGTCGACGCGGCCCGCATATTCCCGCCCCTGCCCAGAGCGCGAGAGTTGCACGCCGCGCGCCGCGAACCAGGCGACAGTGTCGTCCTGGAGCCGGCCTTTGGAGGGTATGCCAAGCTTTAGCATGGTGCCGGTCCGGGCGCTGCACGCCCGCGGCGGGGCGGTTTTTGTGCATCTGCCGGGGCGGGCCCGGCGCCCGCTATGGGCTGCGATCGCCGCGCCGATTTGGCGGCGGCGACCGGCGCCGGCGTGTTCTCGGCGCCGTTTTGGGCGTCGGTTGTCACGGTTCTTGCCCCGCCATCGCCAGCAGCGCTTCGGGCCGGATGATGCCGCCGCCCGCCGGGATCGGTTGGCCGAGCGCCCGGGTCAGCGCGTCATAGCGCCCGCCGCCCGCGATCACCGGCAGGTCGGGCCGGCCCGGCGCCAGCGCACCGAAGACAAACCCGTCATAATATTCCAGCGTCGTGCGGCCGAAGGCGCCTTCGAAAGGCAGGTCCGCAGGCTCCATCCCCCGCTTTGCCAAAGCCTCCGCCCGGCGGGCAAAACGGTCGGCCGCGGGCCGAAGCGGCGGGGCCCCGCGGGCAATCTCGCCCAAGGTCGCCGCGACGTCGGCGACGGTGCCCGAAAGGGTGAGGATGGTTTTCAAAAGATCGATCTCGGCAGCGGCGAGCGGCGGTTCGGCCGCTTCGGCCACCAGTTTTTCGGTCCGCGCCAGAACCTCGGCCCGGCTGCGCAACCCGACGGGTTTGCCGGCGCGGGCGTACAGGCTTTCCGCCCCGTCCTGGGCGAGCGCGCGCAAACGCGCGGCTTTTCGGCGGGGCGGCTCCGAGAACCGTTCAATCAGGCTTTCAAACCGGTGCGGGCGCCAGATGTGGCGGAGCAGCGCCTGCTGGCGCGCGGGCGACACCGACAGCGCCGCGACCGCCGCCCGCAAAAGGCCGATGTCACCTGTGGCCAGCGTCAGGCCAGGGGGCAGAAGACCGGTGAGAAGTTGAAACACCTCCGCGTCGGCGGTGGCGGGGTCGGTCGCGCCCAGGATCTCAAACCCCGCTTGCCAGGTTTCCGGCGGCCGGTCGGACCCCGCGGCGGGCCGGCGCCAAACCGGCCCGGCATAGGCATAGCGCGCCGGTGCGCGCCCGGATCTGATGTGGTGGCGCACCACCGGCACGGTGAAATCGGGGCGCAGCATCCGCTCTCGATAGCCTTCGCGCACGACATAGGCGCGGGCGCGAATATCCTCGCCATATAGATCGAGAAGGGTTTCGGCGGGCTGCAGCGCCTCTGGCGAGACCGGCTCTGCCCCCGCGGCGGCAAAAGCCGCCAGAAGGCGTGCAACCTCGGCCTCGCGGGGGGGGATGGGTGGCATCGGCGGTCCGTCGGCCATCAGCGCGCCAGGATCGCTTGCACGGCGGGCACCAGCTCGGCCACCGCCACCTCGGCCTGCGCGGGTTGGGCCTTCCATGCGTCATTGCTGTCGATCTTGGCCGCAAGTTCGGCGCCCAGCGCCAGGTCCTTGAGTTGCACGACACCGCGCGCCGCCTCGTCCGAGCCCTGGATGATCGCGACCTTGCTGCGGCGCTGATCGGCGTATTTGAGCTGGTTGCCGAAGTTTTTGGGATTGCCAAGATACACTTCGCAGCGGATGCCCGCGCGCCGCAGCGTGGTGGCGAGCGCGAAGTAATCCGCCATGCGGTCCCGATCCATGACCGTCACGATCACGGGGCCGGTGTCGGCCGTGGCCCCGGCAGCCTTCGCGTCCAGCGCTGCCAAGAGCCTGTCGACGCCGATCGAGACACCGGTCGCAGGCACCGCCTGGCCGGTGAAGCGCTTGACCAGATCGTCATAGCGCCCCCCCCCGGCGACAGAGCCAAAGCGCCGCGGCCGGCCCTTTTCGTCGAGGATCTCGAAGGTCAGTTCCGCCTCGAACACCGCGCCGGTATAGTAGCCGAGCCCCCGAACAACGGAGGGGTCGAGGATCATGCGCTCTGGCCCGTGGCCCGCGGCCTCCAACGCCTCGGCGATGGCCGCAAGCTCGGCCACGCCGGCCTGGCCAGTCTCGGACGCGCCGACAAGATCGCGCAGGGTCGACAGCGTCGCGGCGGCGCTGTCCCCGCCGGCCGCGACAAACCCCATCAGAAGATCGATTGCGTCGGCGCGCAGCCCCGCCCCCTCGGTGTAAGCGCCGCTTGCATCCTTGCGCCCGGGGCCGAGAAGCGCGCGCACCCCGTCCGTGCCCAAACGGTCGAGCTTATCGATGGTGCGCAGCGCGACGCCCCGCGCCTCAGCCGCCGCGCTGGGGTCCGCGGGGTCAAGGAGACCCGCGGCCTCCATCACACCGTTCAGCACTTTGCGGTTGTTGATCCGGATCACATAATCGGCCTTCGCGATCCCCGCAGCCTCCAGTGCCGTGGCCAGCATCGCGCAAATCTCGGCATCCGCCGCGGGGCTTGCTGTGCCGACCGTGTCGGCGTCGCATTGGTAGAACTGACGATACCGCCCCGGGCCTGGTTTTTCGTTCCGCCACACCGGCCCCACGGCATAACGGCGATAGGGCGTCGGCAGCGTGTTTCGGTGCTGTGCATAGACGCGGGCCAGGGGCGCGGTAAGGTCGTAGCGCAGCGCCATCCAGCACTCATCCTCGTCGCGCCAGGCGAAAACGCCGGCATTGGGCCGATCGACGTCGGGCAGAAACTTGCCAAGCGCCTCCACCGTCTCAACGGCGCTGGTTTCAAGGGGATCGAACCCGTGCTGGTGGTAGACATCGGTGATGGCCCGCAGCATCGCGTTGCGCGACGCGACCTCTGCGCCGAAATAATCTCGAAAGCCGCGTGGCTGGATCGCCTTCGGGCGCGGCGCCGCTTTCTCTTTCTTGGCCATGCATTGGGTCCCCCGCCGGTTTCGCGCGTCTCCTAGCGGGTTTCGCGGCGTTGTTGAAGCACCGAAGCTGGCGAAAAACGGCCTATCCGTGCCAGGTGCGGTGTCAGCGCTTGCCAAGGGCGGGCAAAAATGGCCTCTGCGCCGAAATGCAAAAGACGTGACGGATCATGACTTTACGATTAACCCCGGCGGTGTCGAGCGCTGTCGTTCTTCTCTCTGCCTGCGGGGCGCCAGAGGCCCCGGACCCCGCGCAAGACATCAGCCGCGCCTATTCCGAACAGGATTTCGAATGCTTGCGGGAGGCGATTTACTTTGAGGCACAGGCCTCAAACGCGCGCGGTCAACACGCCGTCGCCGATGTGATCAAAAACCGCGCCGACGACCCGCGTTTTCCAGGTTCGATCTGCGGTGTGATCGCGGATGGCTGCCAGTTTTCCTATCGCTGCGATGGGCAGCCGGAATCGTTTCCCGACAAGATCAAGTTCACCAACGCCAGCAAGATCGCCGAGGAAGCGCTGGAAGAGCCGGAGGAAGACATCACCGACGGCGCGCTGTTTTTCCATGCCCAGTGGATGCCCCCCGGCTGGTTCGCAACGCTGCGCCGGATTGGGGAGTTCGGCGGCAACATCTTCTACCGCTAAAGCGGCGGCCGAACGCCGGCATAGGCGCCGCGATGGTAAAGCAAGGGCGGCTGCGCAGAGGCCGTCATCGCAAGAACCTCTCCCACCACGATCAGATGATCGCCGCCA
>CALCPC010000782.1 GCA_937900975.1 uncultured Paracoccaceae bacterium | reverse complement strand
GGCCGTGACCGCGGTCCACCGGCACAAGGCGTCGGCCATAGCCCGGCTGCCATCTGAGGTTCTGGCGCTGCTTTGCGAGGCTGATTTGGCGCAGGCTGCCTGGCTTGGCCGGGCGCTGCGGTTGGCCGAAACGGTGTCGGCGGCATCGCCCGATGGTCTGCGCCGCACCGGGCTGCGGCGCGCGGACCAGCCGCTGACGCTGCCGCTTCCGGGATCGGATGCCGAAGCGGGGGGAGAGCAGGTGCGCCGGCGGTTTCGGGCCTTGTGCGACAGCTTGGCGCTGTCCCCAAGCCTGCCCGTGGCCGGGACCCCGGTGCCTATTCAGGCGGACTGATCTATTCGCAGGTGCAGCATAACAAGTTCGCGGACGCAAAAAAGAAATAACCGGCCTGCGATCCCGCAGGCCGGTTAGTTAAGTCTCCCCAGACTTGGGCGATGGCCCCTTTTTATTCCGATGCGTCCCAGTCAAACCTTGGCTTGACCTGTCCCATACATCCAGTGCCCTTCGATAAAGCACTTTCCCCCCGCTCTGGCAACAACATTATTTCGCGCATGAAAGCGTTGGTGAACGCTCTGATTGTCACGCCGGTCCAGAGCCCCTAAAGCTGATCGCGATACGAGCCGCGAGAGAGCCCTGCCCATGCGCCTGACCCGATATTTCCTGCCCGTGCTGCGCGAGACGCCGGCCGAGGCGCAGATCGCTTCGCACCGGCTGATGCTGCGCGCGGGCATGATCCGCCAAGCCAGCGCTGGCATCTACTCCTGGCTGCCGATGGGGCTGAAGGTTCTGCGCCGGCTCGAAGACATCGTGCATGAGGAGCAGCAGCGCGCGGGCCACATCCCGATGCTGATGCCAACCATCCAGTCCGCCGACCTTTGGCGCGAAAGCGGGCGCTATGATGACTATGGCCAGGAGATGCTGCGGATCACCGACCGCCATGGCCGCGACATGCTGTTCGGCCCGACCAACGAAGAACTGATCACCGATATTTTCCGCTCTTCCATCGGCTCTTACAAAGATCTGCCGCTGACCTTGTACCACATTCAGTGGAAGTTCCGCGATGAGGTGCGGCCCCGGTTCGGCGTCATGCGCGGGCGGGAGTTCCTGATGAAGGACGGGTATAATTTCGACCTTACCAAAGAGGCGGCACTGCACGCCTATAACCGCCATCTGGTGACGTATCTGCGCACGTATGAGCGGATGGGGTTGCAGGCGATCCCGATGCGCGCGGATGGCGGCCCCATCGGCGGCGATTATACGCATGAGTTTCTGGTGCTGGCCGAGACGGGCGAAAGCGAGGTTTTCTATGACAGCGCGATCACCGACCTGAAGTTTGGCGACCGCGATATCGACTATGACAGCGTCGCTGCGTGCCAGGGCGTGTTGGATGAGTTCACCGCCCGCTATGCCCGCACCGACGAGACCCATGACGCGGCGCTGTTCGCTGAGATTCCGGAGGCGCGGCGGAAAAGCGCGCGCGGGATCGAAGTGGGTCAAATCTTCTACTTCGGCACCAAATATTCAGAGCCGCTCGGCGCGGTCGTCGTCGACAGCGAGGGCGCCCGGGTGCCCGTCCACATGGGCTCCCACGGGATTGGGGTCAGCCGGCTGGTCGGCGCGCTGATCGAGGCCAATCACGACGACCGCGGCATCATCTGGCCGGAGAGCGTCGCGCCCTTCAAGGTGGGGCTTGTGAACCTCAAGCAGGGCGACAGTGCGGCGGATGCCAAATGCGCTGAGATCTATGCCGGGCTGCAGGCACGCGGCCTCGATCCCCTTTATGACGACCGGGAGGAACGGGCGGGGGCAAAATTCGCCACGATGGATCTGATCGGCTGTCCGTGGCGGATCACGGTGGGGCCCCGCGGCCTTAAATCGGGCGTGGTCGAACTGACCTCGCGGCGCAGCGGCGAGAGTGAGGAGATGAGCCCCGAGGCCGCGCTCGACCGCTGCGCCGGGATCTTTCAGGGCCTCTGATGCTGCGCCGCCTCGCGCTTTTGGCAGGACTGGCGGGCGGGGCGCTGACCAGCCAGCTTCCGGAATATGCGCAGCAATACACCCAGCGTCTGGGCGGGGCGGCGGATGAGCTGGCGCGCGTTGTCGCCGATTTCGACGCCTCTGCCGCGGCGGTCGGGCTTAGCCGCGACGCTGCCCTGGCGGAGCTGCAGGGCACCGCCTTTCTGGCCCGTCGCCAGGCCGACATGCGCCGGACCATCGCGCGCGAAGACCGGCTGACGGCGCAGGCGACAAAGCTGCACCAGGCGACGGCGCTAGAGCGTTTGGTCACCCTCAGCCAAGAAGGCGACGCCGAGCTGATGCGCCGCACATGGGAGGCGTACCAACCCGCCCTGCCGCTGACGCCAGAGGGGCTGGGTTTTGCCGTTGCGGGCGTTCTCGGCGCCGGCGGTCTTGTGCAAGGGTGGGGCGGGCTTCTGCGCCGCAGGCGGCGGGCGTAAGCGGTCGGCACGCACCCAGACAATGCCGCGCGACCCTAAACCTGAGACGTCGCGCCTGGCCAAGGGCCTGAAAGCGCGGAGCGCGAGAGGGGGTCGGCGGGAACGGTACCAGGCTGAGCGCTATGGGGCGCAGCGACAGAATGCCCGACCTATTCCAGCACCATCGCCTTCATTGAAACCCCGTAGACCGCGCGGATCCGGGCCAGCCGTTGCGCGTCATAGACCGCAACCCCGTCCACCGTCGTCATGCGCTTGCCGATATCGCCCGCGCTGAGGGAGACGAAGTCGACGCCAGCCGGGGCGACCAGCTGGCGCGCCCGCGCCGGCTCTCGAAACGCTGTCCCTGACAATTGGAGGGTGCCGAGCTTGTGATCAGGGTTGAAGCCCGACAAAAGCTGCTCGCCAATCACATCGCCGACGCCGATAACGGCCTCGTTTATCACCGCCCTTTGCACCTCCTGCGCGATGATCGGGATGCGGGCAATTTCCGAGATGCTCAGGCGCGTACCGCCTACGCTTTTTTCCAGCTTAGGCACCAGAACCTCGCGCATCACGTTGCGCACGATGTCGGTCAGCGCGTCCGGGTTCAGGCTGGGATTGCGCTCCGCCATTAGGCCGACGACCCCGAACAGCATCGGCGGCGTTTCCTCGTCGACAAAGGCGATCCCGGGCAGCAGCGCGGCGGGGTCAGACGTGTTGCGCGAGAAGACGAAGTCCCCAAAGTCATGCTCGCTGCTGGTGCCCTGCCGAAACAACAGATCGCGGCTTTGGGTGATGCCGATGACCACGCTTTCGGGATCGCCGAAGGTGGCGCGGTAGACGACCGTGATGAAATAGACCCGGTCGGGCGGCGAACACAGGAAACAATCCTCGACAATGTTCTCGGCCTTGATGTCGGTATAGACGATGCGCAGCGGCGCCTCGATGGTTTGGGCCTGGGCAACGCCCGTAAGGGCAAGAAGGGCGGCAAGGCAAATTCGGATCAGGCGCAAATCGCACTCCTTTGGTCACGCATGGCAAGGATGCTGGCCGCGCCCAGCACGATTGGCTATGTGACACAGAGAACCGCCTGCCAAGGACAGTGACACATGCAACACGCCGGCAAACGCCCCGCCCCGTTCGCGGCATTCGAGTGGTTGATTGCCTGGCGCTATCTGCGCGCGCGCAGGCGCGAGGGCGGGGTCAGCGTGATGTCGATCATCAGCTTGGTCGGCGTCGCGCTCGCCGTTTTTGCGCTGATCGCGACGCTGGCCGTGCGCTCGGGCTTCCGGACAGAGTTTGTGGGCACCATCATCGGGGCCAATGCCCACATGACGGTCTATGCGCCCCGGGTGCGGATGGAGGATGGCTCGATCCGCTCGGGCATGGCGGGGTTTGACGACCTCGCCGCCGCTGTGGCGCAGGTGCCGGGCGTCACGCGTGGCGCCGGTGATCAAAGCGCAGGTCATGGCAACGGCGGGGGGGCGAAACCTTGGGGTGGAGGTCTTCGGCCAGCGCCCCGCGGATGTCGCCACGATCCCGCTGATACAGACGCCGGAAGCCGCCTGGGGCGATCTTTCGCGTTTGTCAGAGGGGGTGGCCATCGGGTCGGGCATCGCGCGGCATCTCGGCCTTGCGGTGGGCGACAGCATCCGGCTGATCTCTCCCGATGGGGTGCAGGGGATCTTCGGCACCACGCCCCGGATCAACGACTACCCCGTCGTGTTTATCTTTCAGGTCGGGCGCTACGACACAGACCGGACCCGCATCTACATGCCGCTGGCCGCGGCGCAGAGCTTTTTCAACAAGGAGGGCCAAGTCGACGAGCTTGAGATCCTAGTGGCCGATCCCGAACGCGCCGCCGATTGGGTTGGACCGGTGGCCGAAGCGACGGGCGGCGCCTATATCGAGCAGACCTGGCGCGATATTTGGCGCGGCATTTTGCGGGCGCTGACGATGGAGGATAATGTGATGTTCATCATCCTCTCGATCCTGGTGCTCATCGCCTCGCTGAACATCGTCTCGGGCCTGATTATGCTGGTCAAAAACAAGGGGCGCGACGTGGGGATCCTGCGAACCATGGGGCTGACGGCGGGGGGGGTGGGTCGGGGCGGGCTTTGCGCGATCTATATCGACCCGATTTTTAACGTGGTGAATTTCATTCTTGGCGGCGGGGTGTGGGATCCGTCGATCCGCATGATCTCGGACCTGCCGGCCGAGCTGCAGCTTGACGATGTGCTGTCGGCGGTTGCACTGTCGCTTGGCCTGTCCTTTACCGTGACATATTTTCCGGCGCGGCGGGCGGCGCGGATGAACCCGGTCGAAGCGCTGCGGTATGAGTGAGGCACTGGCGCTCGACGGGATCGAGAAATGCTACAATCCGGGCCAGCCGAACGCGGTGCCAGTGCTGCGCGGGGCGACGTTGCGCCTGGACGCGGGGGAGGTCGTGGCGCTGGTTGCGCCCTCGGGCGCGGGTAAGTCGACGCTTTTGCACATTGCGGGTCTTTTGGAGACGCCGGACGCGGGAGAGGTGCGTCTGGAGGGGCAGGCGGTCGCGGCGCGCGACCGGGTGCGCACTCACCTCCGCCGCGACCGGATTGGGTTTATCTATCAGTTCCACCATCTTTTGCCGGAGTTTACGGCCGCAGAAAATGTGGCGCTGCCGCAGCGCGCCGCGGGTGCCAGCCGCGCCGCAGCGCATAAGCGGGCCGAGGCGCTGCTTGGCCGCGTCGGTCTGGCCGACAGGCTGCGCCATCGCCCCGCCGAGATGTCGGGGGGCGAGCAGCAGCGCGGCGCCTTTTGCCGGGCGCTGGCCAACCGCCCGGCGGTCCTGCTGGGGGATGAGCCGACCGGCAACCTTGACCCCGAGACGGCCGAGCGGGTCTTTGCCGAGATGACGGAGGTTGTCCGCGACACTGGGCTTGCCGCGCTGATCGCCACCCACAATCTGGACCTCGCGGCCCGGATGGACCGCGTCTTGCGGCTGCGCGATGGGCAGGTGGTCGCCGGCTAGACCGATTTTGGGCCGCAGCGGATCGGAAAGCGCGTTCGCATTCGGCAAAGCGCGGATTTTGAACGCGCTTTTTGGCAGCGACCGGTTGGTGGTCGCGCAGTCCTCGGCCACATCGGATCGGAAAGCGCCGCTGCAACATCAGGAAGCCGCTGATTTTGAGAGCGCTTTCTTATGGCGACAGGATCGGTTCAGTCAAAAAGCGCTGCAATCAAAAAATGCCCGAAATCACGGCACGAAAAACCGGGCGCTCCCTTGCCCTTCCCAAGACCGGAGGTTTCAACGCAGCGGGCGATACCCCCTGGTGCAGGGTCTTCGCGGCGTGGGTTCGCCAGTGATTTGGCCGCTTTCCGCGGCCCGGTGCGATCGGGGTTGGTGACGGCCGGTCCGGGCGCATCTTGACCGACCGCGATGGTTTCAATCCGCGAGCACGGGGGCTTTACCGCGTGCAGATGGCGCTGAGCGCGAGCCAGGCTTGATCGCCCAAATCCGGGCGCTGTTGGGCCGGCGTCGCGGGCCCAGCGCTGGCGAGGTCCGGATACTGGCGGCTGAGCGCGCGGCGAAGGCCCGCGTCTTGGATCCCAGCGTCTCTGAGCTGCGCCAGCGCG
This sequence comes from uncultured Paracoccaceae bacterium, assembly GCA_937900975.1. GTDB lineage: Bacteria > Pseudomonadota > Alphaproteobacteria > Rhodobacterales > Rhodobacteraceae > Algicella. Next base: position 769 of record CALCPC010000782.1, on the reverse strand, counting down.
CGCGCCACCGCGTGCCGCGGCAGCGGTGGCGTGCCCTCGCGAAGCGCTGTGGCCATGGCGGCGCGGGCCTGCCCGTCGATCTCACCGCTGATCAAGAACCCGGCGGCCCCGGGCACTGTCATCGCTTCGATATAGCGTTTCAGCACCGTGTCCTCGGCCGAAAGCTGCGCGGCAAGCGTCAGCCACCCCGCAAAGGTGGCGGCATCCGCGCTGTCCCGCAGAAGAGCCCGAGACAAAAGCAGTGTCCCGCCGGGAAGGCGCGCAAAGGCCGGTGCCTCGGCCCGCACGACGACCACCCGCCGCGCCGAAAGCCCGGCCCGGGCCAAAAGCGCCTCCAGCGCCGCGCGCCCCGGTCCGTAGCGGCATTCCGAAAATCCGGTTTCCAGCCGGTCCCCCACCAGGCGGGCCCGCTCTTCCGGGATCAAAGCGAAGGCGCGCGCGCGCAACAGATCGGGCAAAGCAAAGGTGGCCAAAAGCGCCAGCGCACAGGCCGCGAGCGCCACGGCCCAGGGCCAGCGCCGCCGGGCCGGGGCGGGCGGCGCCGTCCGCGCCATGGCTGTGACAGCGGCAATCGCCTCGATCATCGCGGCGTCTTGGATCAAAAGCGCCTCGTCCGCCGCGCCGTCGGGCGCATAGCGCACGCCCTCGGGCGTTCTATCGATCACGGCGACGCCGGCCAGCGCCCAATGGGCCAACGGGGCCTCGTTGAAATCGGCCAACACCAGGCTGGCGTTGCCAAAGGACACCAAAACCTCTTGCCACGCCTCTG
>CALCPC010000781.1 GCA_937900975.1 uncultured Paracoccaceae bacterium | reverse complement strand
CACCAAACGCGACGCGATGCGGAAGGAAAGCGAGCAGATCTTGATCGAGGTGCGCGCGGTGCGTGCGGACGTCGCGGCGTTGCGTGAAAAGCTCTAGGCCCGTGGACAGAGCGGGGGAGATCGGCGGGACAGGCTGCAGTGGGATCCGGCGCGTAGCAGGCCGCCCCGGGCAGCAGGGCCGGCCTTGAAATTCGGCGGCACAACACGCCTTCTTTGTGGATTGGGACCGAACGCCCCGGCTTGGCGCCAGATCGTGACGCTGGCGGGTGGGGCGCCCTGAAGGATGCGGGATGCTGTACACCCTAAGCAATTGGTCTCGACCCGCAAAAAGGCGGTTAACGTGCCCCGTTGGGTCGCCTAGACTTTGTCATGACCACCCGGCTTCCAGGGGACGCTGTGCCTGACCCTTGGCCCAAACCCGCGAGGACTGCCCCATGGAACTTTCCGACGAAATCCGGATCAACGCGCCGCGCGACCGGGTCTATGCCGCGCTGAACGACCCCGAAATCCTGAAACAGGCGATCCCCGGCTGTGAGGAGATCGAACGCACCGGCGAGAATGAGCTTGCGGCGAAGGTCGCGCTGAAAGTCGGGCCGGTTAAGGCGCGTTTTAAGGGCAGCGTGACGCTCGACCCGTCCGAGGCGCCGGAGCGGTTCACGCTGACCGGCGCAGGCGCCGGCGGGCCCGCGGGCTTTGCCAAGGGCGGCGCGACGGTTGCATTGGAGGCGGAGGGCGACGAGACGCTGCTGCGCTACGACGCAAAAGCGGAGATTGGCGGCAAGCTGGCGCAGCTTGGCTCTCGGCTTGTGGCGGGGACGGCGAAAAAGCTTGCGGCGACGTTTTTTGAGAATTTCCGCGCGGCGGTCGAGGAGAATACGGCCGAGGTTTAGCGCCGGAGGACGCCTCCAGCGCGACCCAGCACGGGCGCGCTTGAATTTTGCAACCCATCGGGCGGGTGCCAGTTGGCAGGTGGCAGTTGGGGGCGGCGCGGGGTCCGGGGTCGGTGTCGTCTGCGGGTTCCCCGCAGTCCGCGCGTTCCGCGCGGGTTCGGGCAAAGCCCGAACCGACACCTTTGCGCCCGGTTCCGCGGGTGCAGCGCCAACGTGTGCGTCAGCATCTGCTTCAGCGGAGCTTGGGGTTCAGCGCGTCGCGCAGCCAATCGCCCAAAAGATTGACACTCAACGCCAGCGCCAGGAGTGTCCCAGCGGGGAAGAACAGGATCCACCATTCCCCGGAAAAGAGAAAGCCCTGCCCGATCCGGATCAGGGTGCCAAGCGACGGCTGTGTCGGCGGCGCGCCCACCCCAAGGTAGCTGAGCGTCGCTTCGGCAATGATCGCCAAAGCAAGAGAGATCGTTGCGATCACCAAGACCGGCGACAGAACGTTGGGCAAGATATGGCGCACCATGATCACCGGAGCCGGCCGGCCGAGCATCCGGGCAGCTTCCACGTATTCCCGGCGCCGCTCGACCAATGTGGCGCCGCGCACGACGCGCGCGAACTGCACCCAGTCCGACAACCCAATGGCCAGGATCAGGACCCAGATCGCCATTTGATCGCGCATGTCGATCGGGATCACGCCCTTTGCGATGCCGAAAATCAGCATCGCGACCAGGATCGAGGGGAATGTCAGCTGCACGTCGGCGATGCGCATGATGATCGTATCCGTCCAGCCTCCGACATAGCCTGCGATCAGCCCCAGGGTGACCCCAAGCAGCATCGCGAAAGCCACCGCCATGAACCCAACAAAGAGCGATATGCGCAGCCCATAAAGAATCGCCGACAGCACGTCGCGCCCCTGATCGTCGGCGCCCAGCCAGAAAACGTCGCCGGTAAAGGCGATGGGGGTCATCGGCTCAGAAAACCCGTTCATCAGGTTCAGTGTCGCGGGGTTGAAAGGATCATAGGGCGCGATGAGCGGCGCGAAAACGGCCGACAGCACCAAAAGCGCCACCGCGAATGCCGAAACAACCGCCACCGGCGACCGGCGAAACGACCAGCCAAGATCGCTGTCCCAGATCCGCCTAAGCGCCGCGGGCCGTTCCGGCGTCGCGGGCTTTGCTGGCGCCTGGAGATCTTCGTCGGCCGTGCTCATGTCCCGGCCCCGCTGCGGTCGACCCGAAGCCGCGGGTCGACCGCGAAATAGAGCAGGTCCACAATCAGGTTGATGCCCACAAACATTACCGAAATCAGCATCAAGTATGCCGCCATGACCGGAATATCGACGAATTGCACCGCGTTGATGAACAGCAGCCCGACGCCCGGCCATTGAAAAACGGTCTCGGTGAT
>CALCPC010000780.1 GCA_937900975.1 uncultured Paracoccaceae bacterium | reverse complement strand
GGAAGACGAAGCGTGGATGTCGTCTCCTTCCGCTCTGCTTCGAAGACCCGCAAAACGACACCCGCGCCGCTATCGGCGGGTTTCAGCGTCTCGATCACCAGGTTCGGCGCATCGAACGCAAGGGCCGGCGCCCGGGGGGCTGTGCCCGCAAGCCGTATGCCGTGGTTCAGCCCCGCCGCCACCGCCGGGACAGTGCGTTGCCAGGGTCCGGCATGGGGCAGAAGCGCGTAGGTGAAGACATGCGCGCCTTGGTCGGCGCCAATATCGGGCATGGTCGCCGACTTGATCAGCGACAGACGCAACACCCGGTCGCGCACGTCGTAGCCGTATTTGCAATCGTTGAGCAGTGCGACGCCATAGCCGCCGTCGGAAAGGTCGGCCCAGCGGTGCGCGCAAACCTCGAACTTTGCCGCATCCCAGCTCGTGTTGCGGTGGGTGGGGCGTTCGATATGCCCCCATTGGATGTCGAAGGTGGCGCGGGGCGCCAGGATTGTCGTCGGAAACGCGACTTTCAGCAGTGTATGCGTCTCGTGCCAATCGACCTGCGTGTGAAACTCAAGATGGTGCGCGGCGGAGGTGAGCCGGATGTGCTGCACGATCTCACTGCCCCCAAAGCGGTGGACAACGCAAAGCGCCGCGCGATGCGGCCCGGTTTCCACGATTTCAAGCGCAGCAGCGGGACCCAAATGCGATGGGCGATCCTCATAGAACGGATCGATGTCCCAAGCGTCCCAAACCAACGGCCGGTCTTCGTAGATCTGAAATTCGTTGCCCGGCGCGGACAGAACCTCCCGCGATGCTTGTTTGTCGAAAAGCCGCGCGATCCGGCCCGCGGCATCGATCTCGGCGCGAATATGGGCGTTTTCAAGGACATGCCGATCACCAGCCCGTCGGAGCGACAGGCCAGGCGTCGGGGCAACCGCCGCTGACAGGGGCCGCGCGGCGTAAGCGGGGATTTCCGGCATCTGGTGGAGCGCGCCTTGCGCCTCGACCAGCGGCTCGACGGGGTAAGGTGCTGTGTTGACGACAAAATCCTCCCCCAAGGGCACGGGGGCATTGGCGGTGTCGCAGGCCGTCTCAATCGCCGCATAATCCTGCGCCGCGTCCTCGAACACCTCCCGGATGGCGGTCCCGGTCAGGATGTCGTGGAATTGGTTGAGGCAAAGCCGCTGCCAAGCATCGGTCAAATCGATGGCGTGCCCGTAAAGGACGGCCAGAGCCTCTGCCTCATGCAGCGCGATCTCGGCTTTGCGGTTCGCGCGCTTGATCCACCCGTTGGAGGTAAAGACACCGCGGTGCCCTTCCATGTAAAGCTCATCGTTCCAGGTGGGAAGCGTGTCGGCCTCGTCAGCGATGGCGTTGAACGCCTCCTCGATGGTCGACATCTTCAGCTTCGGCATCCCCGGCATGGCCGCATAGGCCTTTGCGGTTTGGATCAACCCCTCTGTCGGGCCGCCGCCGCCATCGCCGTAACCAAAACAGATCGGCAGGTTGCGCACAGCCTGCTTGGCGGTCGAATGCTCCCACGTGCCCAGAACCTCGCGTGCGGAAAGGTCGCTTTTGTAATTGGTTGGAAATGGCAGGTGCTGCACCTCGCGCGGGGTGGTCAGCACATGCGCCAGTATCCGGGTGCCGTCGATCCCCTGCCACCAAAACGTCGATGAGGGCATCCGGTTGGTCTGGTTCCAGTTCATCTTATTGGTGCAAAACCAGGTAATCCCGGCCTGTTTGGCAAGCTGCGGCAACGACCAGGGAAAGCCGAACGTGTCGGGCAGCCACAGGATCGGCGTCTCGGCCTCTCCGAAACGCTGGCGAAAATAGCGCCGGGCAAGGACAAGCTGGCGGACCAGCGCCTCCGATCCCGCAAGGTTGACATCGGGCTCCACCCACATGCCGCCCATAACCTCCCACTGGCCGCGGGCGACGGCCATTTGGATCCGCTGGAAAATCTGGGGATAATCCGCCTCCAAAAACGCATAAAGCGCGGCCTGGCTGTTGGAAAAGCGAAAGCTCGGATACTCATCCATCAGGCGCAGCGCGTTAGAGGAAGTGCGCGCAACCTTGTGGCGCACTTGGGCGACGGGCCAAAGATAGGCGACATCCATATGCGCGTGGCCGATGGCGTGCAGCATCACGTCCTGCGGCGTGCCGGCGCGCGCAAGCTCCCGGCGCAGCAACGCCAGCGCCGGCGGCACGCTATCGTAGAATGCGTCGCCGATCGGGTCGCGGGTGTCGAGCGCAAGGAACGCCGCGTCGAGCGCGGTGAGGATGTTGTGACGCTCTGACCGTCTGTCCAAAAGCTCCCGCGCGGTGCCGAGTGCTGCATTGGCCAGCCAAAGGAAAAACTGTGTGGGCCGGTCGCGCGTGACCAGGAGGCAGGATTCCATGTAAAGCTGTTCGGTGCTGTCGGGATTGGGCGGCCAGGCGGCAAGACCGGTCCAGCCGTGGAGCGCGATCTGGTGGCGCTGACCATCGTGGAGCTGTTCGGGCAAAGGGACCGTGAGGTGATAGCGGTCGGCAGAGGCACTCGGACGGCCGTCGATGTAGAACAGCGCTTCTGGATGCGAGAATATATCGC
>CALCPC010000779.1 GCA_937900975.1 uncultured Paracoccaceae bacterium | reverse complement strand
AGATGTCGTCATCACCGGGATCGAGCAGCGTCTTGGCACCCGCTACACGGCCGAGACATTGGCCGCGCTGCGGGCGCGCTACCCCGGTGTGCGTTTTGTCTGGCTGATGGGGGCCGACAATCTGGCGACGCTGCACCATTGGGACCGCTGGACCGAGATCTTTCGCCTGGTGCCCATTGGCGTTCTGGCCCGCCCGGGGCAGCAATTGCGCGCGGGGCTTTCGCCGGCTGCGCAACGCTTTGGCCGCCAGCGGATCCCGGCGGCGGCGGGGCCGCTGCTGGCGCTGCGGCGGACGCCGGCCTGGTGCCTGCAGACCGGGCCCATGGTCCGCGCATCCTCGACCGACCTGCGCCGCCAGGGGGCCTGGCCGGGCGGGCCATCGACACCCCGCCCGCCGCGGTGACGGCGGGGCGACACCGGTCGCAAGCCGACGCAGGGCCCGTCCAAGAGCGATCCGACGCCGATAAACCCGCCAGCCTAGACGCGGCAAACATGGCCCCGATGGGTCCGCAGCCGGGGCGGGGCTGTGACAGATCACGGAGAAGTTGCGCGGCAAACGCCTTCAGGGCTTGACGCAGAGCGACAGGCCCTCGACCCTGCCGCCAGGGGAGCGCGTCGGGTGCAACGGTAATCGGTACGAGAGGACCCTTGTGGACAACGATCTGACCGCCAGCGCGCGAACCAGCCTGTCGCGACGCACCGTCCTTGCCGGCTTGGGCGCCGTGCTTCCAGCGGCCGCTGGTGCCGAAACGCTGCGCCCGCGCCTGCGCGGCACGAAATTGCGCCCCCCCGATGCGATCGACATTGTCCGGCCCTTCGGCCTTGGCCCCGTGACCGGGTTTTCGCTGCGCGACCTCAGTTCGGGCCGCATTCTGTCCGAACATCAGGCGGGGATGAGCCTGCCTCCTGCCTCGGTCGCCAAGGCGCTGACCACGCTCTATGCGCTCGACGCGATGGGGCCGGGCTATCGGTTTCGGACCGAGATTGCGATCACCGGGCGGATCGCGGGCGGTGCGTTGGAGGGCGATCTTTACCTGCTCGGCGGCGGCGATCCGACGCTTGACACCGACCGATTGGCAGAGCTTGCCCAAGCGGTGGCCGCGGCCGGCATCCGCCGCGTTGCCGGCCGCGCTTATGTCGTCGGCTCCGACCTGCCCTATCTTCCCAACATCGATCCCGGCCAGCCCGCCCATGTCGGCTATAACCCCGCGATTTCGGGCCTCAACCTCAATTTCAACCGCGTGCATTTCCGCTGGAACCGGGCGGCAAGCGGCTATGCCGTCGAACTGATCGCGGCGGGCAAACGCTATGCCCCGCGGGTAAGCGGTATCCAGCTGTCGATTGCCGACCGGCAAAGCCCGATCTTTGCCTTCCGCGACGCCGATGGCCGCGATCAGTGGAGCGTTGCAGCCGGCGCGCTTGGCAAGACTGGGGCGCGTTGGCTGCCGGTGCGCCGGCCCGCCGCCCATGCGGGGGAGGTGTTTCGCCTGCTTGCCGCCCAGTTCGGCGTCGCGATGCCGGGCTTTGTGACGGCCCGCCGGGCCCCGTCGGGCGGCAGGCTTGCGCAAAGCGACAGTCCTGATTGCGCGCGGCTGTTGCGCGACATGATGAAATATTCCACCAACCTGACAGCGGAGGTCGCGGGCCTGCGCGCCAGCCAGCGGCGCGGCCAGACGCCCGCGACGCTCGAAAGCTCAGGCCGCGCGATGTCGGCCTGGGTGCGCAGCCGGTTCGGGCTGCGCCAGGCCGCGCTGCTCACCCACTCTGGCCTGACCGACAAAACCCGGATGACGGCCGGCGAGATGGTGCAGCTTCTCGACATCGCCGCTATGGGCACCGGGCTCGACCAATTGATGAAAACCGTGCCGCTGACAGAGGCAGAGCGCAGCAAGACGCCGCTGCCGGGTGTGACGGTCCGCGCCAAGACCGGTACGCTTTACTTCACCCGCGGTCTGGCGGGATATATCGACCGCGGCGGGCGCAGGCTTGCCTTTGCTATTTTTGCCGCCGATCTTAACGCCCGCAAAGGCTTCACCCCCAGTGCGCCGGGCGCGCCGAAAGGGTCCAAGGCTTGGCGCAACGCCGCGCTCCGTCAGGAGCGCGCGCTTCTGCGGCATTGGGCGCGGACGTATCTTTAGCCCGCGCCGCCGATGCCGGTCTTGCGTCACGGCTTCCGGGCTGGACGGCGCGCGGGATCGGGGGTATTGACCCAACATGGTCTGCGATGTTCGGCACAACTCTCTAATTAGCGGCCCGGCGCTCGCCCGCTGAGCTGCCGGGACACAAGGCGCTTGCCTTCTGCGCCGCCCCCTTACCCCCTTTTTTCGACTGAGTTGGAGAGCACGGATGTGCGCCGATATGCCTGACTACAAAGACACGCTGGCCCTGCCCAAAACCGATTTTCCGATGCGCGCGGGCCTGCCCAAGCGAGAGCCCGACTGGCTAGAGCGGTGGGAGCGTTTGGGGATCTACGACCGCTTGCGCAAGAAAGAGGGACGCGCGCCCTTTATCCTGCATGACGGTCCGCCCTATGCCAACGGCCACCTTCACATTGGCCATGCGCTGAACAAAATCCTCAAAGATATGGTCGTCCGTTCCCAGCAGATGATGGGCCGCGACAGCCGCTATGTCCCGGGTTGGGACTGTCACGGCCTGCCCATCGAATGGAAAATCGAAGAGCAGTATCGACGCGCCGGCAAATCGAAGGACGATGTCCCTGTGGTTGAGCTTCGCCAGGAGTGCCGCCGCTTTGCCGAGGGTTGGATCGATATCCAGCGGCGGGAGTTTCAGCGCCTGGGCGTCACCGGCAATTGGGCCGACCCCTATCTTACGATGGACTATGCCTCCGAGGCGACGATCGCGTCGGAATTCATGACCTTCCTGATGAACGGCAGCCTTTATCAAGGGTCCAAGCCCGTGATGTGGTCGGTGGTCGAGAAGACCGCGCTCGCCGAAGCCGAGGTTGAGTATCACGAGCACAAGAGCCACACCATCTGGGCCCGGTTTCCCGTCACGGACGGCGCGGCGCTGCCCCGCGATCTGGTCGGCGCGACGGTGGTCATCTGGACGACGACGCCGTGGACGATCCCCCAGAACCGGGCCGTCGCCTTCAATCCGACGCTGTCCTACGGCCTTTACGAGGTTACGGGCCGCCCCGTCGAATGCTGGGCGACGATCGGCGAAAGGATCCTCCTCGCCGACGCCCTGGCCGAGGAGGCCTTTGCCGCCGGCCGGCTAGACCCCGGCCTCTACCGCCGCCTGCGCGACGTCGAGGCGGCAGAGCTTCAGCATCTGGTTCTGGCCCATCCCCTGCGCGGTGCCGAGGGCGGTGCCGGCGAATGGGACTACGATGTGCCCATGCTGCCCGGCGATCACGTCACCGACGAGGCCGGCACAGGGTTCGTACACACGGCCCCCAGCCACGGCGCCGACGATTTTGAGCTGGGGCAGAAGTTCGGCTTGCCGATGACCTACAACGTCCTCGAAGACGGCGCTTTCCGCCCGGACCTGCCCTTCTTTGGCGGCGCCCAGATCTTTGATCACAAGGGCCGTGAAAAGGACGCCAACAAGCGCGTCATCGACAAATTGGTGGAGGTCGGCGGGCTTCTCGCCCGCGGGCGGCTGACGCATTCCTATCCGCATTCCTGGCGCTCTAAGGCGCCGCTGATCTTCCGCAACACGCCGCAATGGTTCGCGGCCATCGACGTGGCCGTCGGCGGCGACGACACCCATGGGCGCACGATCCGGGAGCGGGCGCTGACCTCCATCGACGCGCTGGTGACTTGGACGCCGCAGACGGGGCGCAACCGGCTTTATTCCATGATCGAAAGCCGCCCCGATTGGGTGTTGAGCCGGCAGCGCGCCTGGGGCGTTCCGCTGACTTGTTTTGTCAAAACCGGCGCCAAGCCCGACGATCCCGATTTCCTGCTTCGCGATGACGCCGTTAATGCCCGGATCGTTGAGTCGTTCCGCGCCGAAGGTGCGGACGCTTGGTATGCTGAGGGCGCGAAGGCGCGGTTCCTTGGCAACGACCATGACCATGACGAATTTACCCAGGTCTTCGACATCCTCGATGTCTGGTTCGACAGCGGCTCCACCCATGCGTTTGTGCTGCGCGACCGGGCCGATGGCGCGCCGGACGGGATCGCCGATCTTTACCTCGAAGGCACCGACCAGCACCGCGGCTGGTTCCATTCCTCGATGCTGCAGGCCTGCGGCACAAAGGGGCGCGCGCCCTATCGGGGGGTCCTGACGCACGGGTTCACGCTGGACGAGAAGGGCATGAAGATGTCCAAATCGCTTGGCAACACAATCGTGCCGGAAACGGTGGTCAAGCAATACGGCGCCGACATCCTTCGGCTTTGGGTCGCGCAAACGGACTATACCGCCGACCAGCGGATCGGGCCCGAGATCCTGAAGGGCACGGCGGACAGCTATCGGCGGCTGCGCAACACGCTGCGCTTTCTATTGGGCAATCTTGCAGACTTCTCTGACGCTGAGCGTGTTGAACCTGCGGAAATGCCGGAGTTGGAGCGCTGGATCCTCCACCGCCTCAGCGAACTGGATGCCGAGGTGCGCGCAGGCTATGGCCGCTATGCGTTCCAGCAGGTGTTCCAGACCCTGTTTCAGTTCTGCACGGTCGATCTTTCGGCGTTCTATTTCGACATCCGCAAGGACGCGCTTTATTGCGATGCGGCTGGCAGCCCGCGCCGCCGCGCGTGCCGCACCGTGCTTGACCTTGTCTACCACCGGCTTGTCACATGGCTTGCACCGATCCTCGTTTTCACGATGGAGGAGGTGTGGCTGGCGCGGTTCCCGGGTGAGGAAAGCTCCGTCCATCTCGTCGACATTCCGGACACGCCCGCTGCCTGGCACGATGCGGCCTTGGCCGAGAAATGGTCCGCCGTGCGCCGGGTGCGTCGGGTTGTCACCGCCGCGTTGGAGGTGGAGCGTCAGAACAAGGTCATCGGCGCCAGTCTCGAAGCGGCGCCTGTGGTCGAGATCGAGGATGAGGCTGTGCTGGCCGCCGTTGGCGATGTCGCAATGGAAGACGTCTGCATCACCTCTGCGCTGACGCTCGCCCGCGCTGCGCCAAGGGCCGAGGCCTTTCGCCTTGACGAGCCTGAGATCGGCGTCGTGTTCCAGCCCGCGACCGGCACGAAATGCCAGCGCTGCTGGAAAATCCTGCCCGATGTCGGAACCCACGCCACGCCGGGCGTGTGTGGGCGCTGCCACACGGCGTTGACCGGCGGCTGATGGCCGACGCGGCGGCGGTAGAGGCCGCGTTGCTTGACCTCGCGGCACGCCGGGCAGGGCGCAGCTTTTGTCCGTCGGAGGCCGCGCGCGCCCTGGCCGATGACTGGCGACCGCTGATGCCGCTGGTCCGGCAGGTGGCCGCGCGCCTTCAGGATCGGGGCGCACTTGCCGCCACGCAAAAGGGTCGGCCCGTCCGCGCCGACGCTGCGCGTGGGCCGATCCGGCTGTCGCGCCCTGACAGCGTTTTGTGAACGACCGAGACGTCAAGCGCCCCATAACGCCCTGAAATCTTTGATTTCATCCGGGGCTTCAGGGTTTGGGTTTTGCACCAAACGCTTCAACCCTGCTGTGCGCGCGCGCCCCAGATAAAACAGAAGGAAACTGCGCGACCTCTGTCAGCCGGTCGCCGAATTGCCGCGCGGCGTCCGCCAAGAAAACCGCGGCGCCAGGGGGTGCGCCCCGGCAAAGCCGCATGTTTGCGCGCGGCAAACTCGCGGCGATAGAGGGCCTAACGGGTCCCAAGCGCTTTGCCCCTATCGCACGTCAGTACGTCGCGCGCCCGCCGGAAAGATCGAACACACCGCCCGTGGTGAAGGAGTTCTCTTCCGTCGCCAGCCACGCGATCATCGCGGCGGCCTCCGACAGTTCCAACATCCGCCCCCGCGGAATTTTGGACACGAGATAGGCGATATGGCTTTCGCTTTGCTGCATGGCCAGCGTCGTTTTGGCCACCGCAGGCGTCACGCAATTGACGGCGATGTCATGCTCTGCCAGTTCCTTGCCCAACGATTTCGTCAGCGAGATCACCCCGGCCTTCGTGGCGGAATAGGCGACCGCGTTCGGGTTCCCCTCCTTCCCCGCGATCGAGGCGACATTGACGATACGCCCGTATCCGGCGGCGATCATGTGGGGGACAATGGCCTTTGAGACAAAAAAGGTGCCGGTCAGCCCGATCCGCAGCACATCGGCGAAGGCGTCGTCGGGATACTCCCACGTTGGCATATTCGGCCCGACAATGGCGGCGTTGTTGACCAGAATGTCGATCCGGCCCAGCCGTGCCACGCTTTCGGTGGTCGCGGCCGCCACGCTTTCGGCAATCCCGATATCGGCGGTGACGGCATGCGCGCTTGGGCCAAGACTCTCAACGGTTTTTGCCAGCAGATCAGCGTCCCGGTCCCAAAGACAGACCGTGCCGCCAGCGACGAGGATCCGCTGCGTCCCCTCCAAGCCAATGCCATGTGCGGCGCCGGAGACGATGGCGCTGCGGCCTTTAAAATCGAGCTGGTTCATCGGCGGCACCTTTTC
>CALCPC010000778.1 GCA_937900975.1 uncultured Paracoccaceae bacterium | reverse complement strand
GCCCCTTGGTCGCCGATGCGCTGATGTTGGGCGAGGCGCTGTCGAACCTGATCGACAATGCGCAGCGCCATGGCGGGCCAAACCTGACAGAGATTGCTTTGCTGGCGCTGCCGGGACCTGGCCCGACGCTTCGCTTGGTGGTGGAGGATAACGGCCGCGGCATTCCAGAGGCCGCGCGCGCCACGGCGTTGCGCCGGTTTTCGCAGATCGCCCCCAACACCGGCAGCGGCCTTGGCCTTGCGATCGCTGAGGCGATTGCCCGTGCCCATGGCGGTGCCTTGCGTTTGGAGGCCGCAGCCAGCGGCGGGTTGCGGGCAGAGTTCACCCTGCCCCGGCGGACCCCTGGCCACACGCGATAATGCGGCGCGCGTTATGGCGTTGTGCGGCTTTCGGCAGAGGGTCCGTGCGCCCCAGGAGCGCCGCACACTCTGCGTATTCTGACCTGCGTGGCCCGCCGTCGCCCTCGGCGGTTTCGGCGCCCGGAACCCCGCTCAGTACTGATTGCCGAGAATGGCGTTCAGCACGCTGTTAAGCACGGTGTCGGCCACGGCATCCTCCGCCGGTTGCAGCGTGGGCGTGCTTTTCGGCGGCACCAGGAGGGGGAGCGGGCGGGGCGGCAGACCCTCATGCGCGCGGATCATCGTCTCGCGCCAAATATCGGCCGGCAGGCCGCCGCCGGTGGTGCCCTTCAGCGGCGTGTTGTCATCGTAGCCAAGCCAAACGCCCGCCACATAGTCGCCGGTGAAGCCGATAAACCAGGCATCGCGGGCGGCCTGGGTGGTGCCGGTTTTGCCCGCGGCGGGCCTGTCGGGCAACAGCGCCCGCCGACCGGTGCCCGCGGTCACGACCTCCCGCATCATATAGACCAGATGGCCGGCGGCGGTTTCGGTCATCACCCGGACCGGACGCTCCCTGTCTGAGCCCATAAGCGCTGAGGTGTCGGATTTCAGCCGGATTGAGCGCATGCCGTAAGGCGCCGAACGCCGTCCACCGTTCAGGATCCCGGCATAGGCACCGGTCAGTTCCAACAGCGTCATTTCCGAGGTGCCGAGCGCCAGCGCCGGACCGGCCGCAATCGGCGCGGTAATGCCGAAATCCTCGGCAAGACCGCGCACCCGCGCCCGGCCCGCCCGCTCCGAAACCTTGACGGCGACCGTATTGATGGAGGCCTTGAACGCCTCGGTCAGCGTGACCTCACCGCGAAACTTGCGGTCGTAGTTTTTCGGCGACCAATTTGCCGAACCCTGAACCTCAAGCGTGATGGGCGCGTCGTAGAAGGTGTCGGTGGGGACCATCCCCGACTCCAACCCCGCCGCATAAACCAGCGTTTTGAAGGCTGAACCGGGTTGGCGCAGCGCCTGTGTCGCACGGTTGAACTGCCCCGCCGCCGCCGCGCCCGTCTGACGCCCGCCCACCATCGCACGCACCGCCCCGTCGGGCGAGAGGAGGACGATGGCGGCCTGCGCGGCCGAGCCCGCGCTGACCTTTTCGGCAAAGACGCGCGCCAGCGCCGTCTCTGCCGCCCGTTGGAGACGCGGGTCGAAGGTGGTTTCGATCACCACATCTTCGGTCGTGGCGCCGGTCAAAAAAGCGGGCCCTGCCGACATCACCCAATCGGCAAACGCGCCGCCCGCGCGCGCTGCGGCGGCGGGCGACAGCGCGGCCGGATCGGCGCGCGCAAGCTCCGCCTCGATCCGCGTCAGATGTCCCTGGCTTTCCATCAGATCGATGATGACCCCGGCGCGGCCCTGCGCGACCTCAATATCGCGGGTCGGGGCAAAGCGCGACGGCGCCTTAAGAAGCCCCGCCAGCATCGCAGCCTCGGCAGGGGTGACCGCGCGCGCGGATTTGGCGAAATAACGCTGGGCCGCCGCCTCGAACCCCTGGGCGCCAGCGCCAAGATAAGCGCGGTTGAGGTAAATCGAGAGAATGTCGTTTTTTGTGTATTTCAGCTCCATCGCCAACACGATGGGCACTTGTTTGATATGACGCTCTAGGCTGCGGGTGTTGGAAAAGAACAGCAATTTCGCGACCTGCTGCGTGATGGTGGAGCCCCCCTGCACCACCCGCCCGGCCGAGACATTGGCCGCAAGCGCCCGCGCGATCCCAATCGGATCCAGCCCGAAATGCTGGAAAAAGCGCCGATCTTCGGTGGCGATCACAGCGTTGACGAGGTGGGGCGAGGCGGTCTCGGTCCGGGTGACCTGAAATTGCTCGCCCCGCCAGGCGAAAGTCTCGTCGTTGCGATCCAAAAGCGTGACAGAGCCGCGCTCTCGCCCGTCAAGCAGTGCCTCCATTTCGGGCAAGGTGACATAGGCAAAAAAGGTCGTCGCGCCGACCACAACCATCAGCACAAGCGCGACCCGAAAGCCGATCCACCAGACCAACCGCAAAAAGCCACCCAGGATGGCGCGCAAAAACCGCTCCACCGGGCCTTTTGCCGTGGTTTTGCGCCGTTTGCGTGGTGTCCCGCGCGAACGCGTCGATTTTTTGCCTGCTCTGCCCATGTCCTTACCTCTGCCGGGTGGACGTTTTGCTGCACTCTACACCGCCGACTCCCGCTTGGGGAGGGGGCGCGACGGTTTTACAAACTGCACATTTTTTATGCAGTTTGGCGCATTTCTGCCACCTTATCGGCGCATCTGCGCCAATCGGCCGGAATGGGTGATAAATTTTACTGAATTTCTGGAGCCACACGGGAACCCGCCCCTTTCTTCGCCCCCAGACGCCTGCGGCTCACGCGGGCGTGTTGATCTCTGGTCAAGAGGGGACCTCATGAAACTGATCATCGCTGTCATCAAACCCTTCAAGCTTGAGGAGGTGCGCGAAGCGCTTACCGCCGTCGGCGTGCAGGGTCTGATGGTGACCGAAGTCAAAGGGTATGGCCGCCAGGCCGGGCATACGGAAATCTACCGCGGCGCTGAATATGTCGTGAATTTCGTGCCCAAAATCCGGTTGGAAATCGTCGTTGCCGATACGCTTGTCCAGCAGACAGTCGACACATTGGCAACAACGGCCAAGACCGGAAAAATCGGCGACGGCAAGGTTTTTGTCGGCGATGTCGAACAGGCGTTGCGCGTCCGGACCGGTGAGACCGGCGACGACGCGCTCTGAGCCCCAGCGAAACCAACCTACTCGAGAGACACTATGATCAAGAATCTGACAGTTTCGGGTCTCAGCGTCGCTGCATTGCTTCTGGCCGGCCCCGTGCTGGCGCAGGATGCCGTGCCCGGCACCGATCCCGCTAGCCAAACCCAATGGATCCTGACCACCCTCCTCTTCCTTGTGGGCGGCTTCCTTGTGATGTGGATGGCCGCAGGCTTTGCGATGCTGGAGGCCGGGCTTGTCCGCTCCAAAAACGTGACAACGCAGCTGACCAAAAACATCGGCCTCTTCTCGCTCGCCGGTCTGATGTATTATCTTGTCGGCTATATCCTGATGTATCCGCTCGGTACGTGGACGATCGGCTCCGACGAGACCGGCGGGTATGTGTCGGGCGTCATCGGCGTCGCTGTGTTGGAGGCTGTGGGCGTCGCCGCGGATGCGGTTGACGATATCGGCTATGCCTCGACCGGGTCCGACTACTTCTTTCAGTTGATGTTCTGCGCAGCCACCGCGTCGATTGTCTCCGGCGCTTTGGCAGAACGGATCAAGCTTTGGCCCTTCCTGATCTTCACCGCTATTCTGACCGGGATCATCTACCCGCTGCAGGCGTCCTGGAAATGGGGCGGCGGTTTCCTCGACAGCCAGTGGGGTTTCCTGGATTTCGCAGGCTCCACGGTTGTGCACTCCGTCGGGGGTTGGGCGGCTTTGGCCGGCGCCATCATCCTTGGCGCGCGCAGCGGCAAATACAGCGGCGGCACTGTGACGCCGATGCTCGGCTCCAACATGCCGTTGGCGACGCTTGGGACGTTTATCCTGTGGCTCGGCTGGTTCGGCTTTAACGGCGGATCGCAGCTTGCGCTGGGCACCGTCGGCGACGCCGCTGGCGTCTCGCGCGTCGTCTCGGACACCAACGCCGCCGCCGCGGGCGGTGTGCTGGCGGCGATGATCCTGACCCAAGTGATGTACGGCACGGTCGATCTGACCATGGCGCTGAACGGCGCGCGTGCAGGTCTCGCCTCGATCACGGCCGAGCCGCTGACGCCGTCGCTTGGCATGGCGACGCTGATTGGCGCCGTTGGCGGTGTGATCGTGGTCTTTGGGGTCCCGTTCCTTGACAAGATGAAAATCGATGACGTGGTCGGCGCGATCCCGGTTCACCTCTTTGCAGGCATCTGGGGCACGAT
>CALCPC010000777.1 GCA_937900975.1 uncultured Paracoccaceae bacterium | reverse complement strand
GCGCCGGACCGATATTCTGGAACACGCCGGCGAGATGGAGGACGAAGACCTGATCGAGCGGGAGGAGATGGTCGTCACCGTCTCGCACGCCGGGTATATCAAACGCACCCCGCTGACCGAGTATCGGGAGCAAAAGCGCGGCGGCAAGGGCCTGCAGGGCATGGCGACAAAGGACGAGGATTTCGTCACCACGCTTTTTGTCGCGAACACGCACACGCCGCTGTTGGTTTTCACGACCAACGGCATGGTCTACAAGCTGAAGACCTGGCGTTTGCCGCAAGCCGGGCGCAATGCGCGCGGCAAAGCGATCGTCAACATTCTGCCCATCGATACCGGCACCTCCATCGCCGCGATCATGCCGGTCGACCGGGACGAGGCGGATTGGGATGCCCTGCAAATCGTGTTCGCAAGTTCCGAGGGCGATGTCCGGCGCAACGCGTTGTCCGATTTCACCAATGTGAAATCGAACGGCAAGATCGCGATGAAACTGCCCGACGGGGTCAGCCTGATCAACGCACGGATTGCGTCCGAAGATGACGATATCCTGCTGGTCACCGCCGCCGGAAAGGCGATCCGGTTCCGAACAACGGACGTGCGGGTGTTCAAGGGGCGCGACTCAACCGGTGTGCGCGGCGTGCGTTTGGCCGAGGGCGACCGCGTCGTCTCAATGGCCGTTATCCGGCACTTTGACGCGACGTCTGAGGAGCGGGCGGCCTATCTCAAACAGCGCCGCGCCGTGGCCGGCGCCGATGATGAAGGCGCCGACGAGGACGAGCCGGTCGCAGATGTGGCGCTGCCCGAGGGCCGCTATGCCGAAATGTCGGCGGCTGAGGATCTGATCCTCACGATCACCGCCCGGGGCACCGGTAAAATGTCGTCGAGCCACGACTACCCGGTGCGCGGGCGCGGCGGCCAAGGGGTCGCCGCAATGGACCGCACGATGCGGGGCGGTGCGCTGGTGGCCAGCTTTCCCGTCGATCTCGACGGGCAGATCATGCTCGCCACCTCCACCGGCCAATCGATCCGCTGCCCAGTTGCGGGCATCTCCTTCCGCTCTCGCGGGGCGGGCGGGGTCAAAGTGTTCAACACGGCCGAGGGCGAGGAAGTCGTCTCGGTTGCATGGATCGCCGAGGCGGGCAACGGAGAAGACGACGACAGCGACGCTTGAGCCAAAGGTTCGAAACCCGCGCAAAACCGGCGCCCGCAAGCCCGCGGGGCGTCCGCCGCGCGTCAATCGCCTAACGCGTTTCCTAGAAAAACCTGAACCCCAGAACGCTGCCTGAAGTCACAGATTTCAACGCGGTTTGGGGTGCTTGATGTCTCAGGTCTTCACAAAACGCCGCAGGTTGCCCTGGCGCGCGCGGCAGCCTTGGACAACGCCCATCCGATCTCGGCCCAGGGGGCTGTCCCAAGACGTCTTAGGGTTCGCTCCCGATCCTTCGGCCCCGGCGCGCCGCCTTTGAAGCGTTTGGTGGAAAATCTGGACCGGGTACCGCTGCCCGAAATCAAAGCGCGGTATGGGGTGCTTGATATCCCAGGCTTTCAAGCCTCAGCTCCCCTGCCCTGTTCGAGACGGAACCTTGTGCCGACTGCGGGCCGTCTTTGACATCGCCCGACGCCGAGGCCAAAAACATCGGTGCGGAAAACCGGCCCGAAAGCTGCCGTCGATCCGCCAAGGCCAATGACCGGCCTCCGCCCAACCCCGCGCCGGCGGGCCGGCGGCGTCTGGGCGTCAAGAAGGGCGCCCGGCGGCGCGGGCCCGCTACCGTTGTATCGTCTCGGGCCCGTAAAAGTAGTTGGGCAAGGTTGTCGACAGCTCTGGGATATAGGTCACCATCACCAGGAAGATCACCAAGATGCCCAGCCAGGGCAAGGCCGCGCGCACAACGCGCAGCATCGGCATCCCCGCGACACCGGAGGTGACGAAAAGGTTCAATCCGACTGGGGGCGTGATCATCCCGATCTCCATGTTCACAACCATGATGATGCCAAGCTGGATCGGATCGATCCCCAGTTCGATGGCAATGGGAAAGACCAGCGGGGCAACGATCAGGATCAGGCCCGACGGTTCCATGAACTGCCCGCCGATCAACAGGATCACGTTGACCAGCACAAGGAACATGATCGGCCCAAACCCCGCCTCCAACATCGAGGCGGTGATCGCTTGGGGGATTTGCTCATCGGTCAGAACGTGCTTTAGGATCAGCGCGTTGGCGATGATGAACAGAAGCGTGATGGTCAGCTTGCCCGCGTCGTATAGCGTGTCGCGCGTGTCTGGATGCACCCAAGCCGTGAAAACCGCATAGGGTTTTTCGTAAAGCGGGCGCGGTGTCCGGGGCGGGTCGTCCTCATCCGGCTTTAGCGGGCCCATGTCGCGATAGACGAAATTCGCGATCAGGAATGCGTAAAGCGCGGCCACCGCGGCGGCCTCGGTCGGCGTAAAGAAGCCGCCATAGATACCGCCCAGGATAACGACGATCAGAAAAAGCCCCCAGCCCGCGCTGGCGCCGGTGTCAAACATCTCGCGCCAGGTTTTCTTTTCTTCCCGGGGAAGTTTGGCGAAAACGGCATAGATATAGATCCCAAGCATCAGCATCCCACCGGCCAGAAGGCCCGGGATCACGCCAGCCATAAACATACGCTGGATCGACACATCGGTGGCCGCTGCATAGACGACCATCACGATGGAGGGCGGGATCAGGATGCCAAGCGTGCCGGCGTTACAAACCACGCCGGCGGCGAAATCCTTGCTGTAGCCCACTTTCTGCATCCCGACGATCACGATGGAACCGACCGCAACCACCGTGGACGGGGAGGAGCCCGACAGCGCGGCGAACATCATGCACGCGAAGACGCCCGCAATCGCCAGCCCGCCGGGAAGATGCCCGACGCAGACAATTGCGAAATCGATGATCCGCCGCGCAACACCGCCGGTCGACATGAACGACGAGGCGAGGATAAAAAACGGGATCGCGATCAACAGCGGATGCCCAAACATCGCCTGGAACAGCGATTGGGCGATCGCGGCAAGCGACGTGTCCGACAGCACAAGCTGAAAGATGATCGACGAAAGGCCAAGCGAGATGGCAATCGGCACCCCGATCATCAGCATCGCGATGACCATCAGAAAAAGCGCCGTGACCTTTACGCCCGGACTGTCCGACAAAACCTCGGCGCCCACCAAGACAAAGCCGAACACAAGCGCCAGCGTCAGGCCAACGGCGATCAGGGCAAGGCGCATCCTACGCCCCCCGCCCGGCCGGCGCGACGGCGGCGACCTCGTCTTCGGCCTCATGGCTGACGATCAAGCGGTCGTCATGATCGGCCCAAATCCGCAGCGCGGCCCGCACAAACGCGCCGAAAAGCAGAACGGCACCGATGGGCAGCATGACGTAACCGACAGAGCGGGGCAGTTTCTCATACTCTTCCTGGAACAGACCCTCCATCCAAAGGAGCCAGCCAGGCATTCCGATCTCATCGAACGTGTAGAAGGCCTGGCGGTTGCGAAAGCCCATTTCGTCCAACCCGGTTGGAAACCAACGGCCAGAGGTTGAGGGCAAGTTCACAAAGCTCGAAAAGTAGTCCCAGCTGCCTTTCATGAGCAAAAACGCATAAAGAAGGCACAAAAAGACCGACACAAGCGCCAACATTTTGCGCCCCTGTCGGTTGGAGAGGTTGATGATGACATCGACGCCAAGATGGGCGCGTTTGCGCACCGCAAAGCCCATCCCGAAAAGCACAAGCCAAGCAAACAGGATCAGCGAGGTCTGATAACCCCAGTCGATGTTGTCGGGCCAAGTAAAGCCGAACCAGGCTTCGAGACGGTTCACAGGCTCAAAATCGAAGGTCTTGCGGAAGAAGACGTTGATGCAGGTAATCATCGCCATCGAGCCCAGGATCACGGCGATGATTGTCTTCTCAACCGCGCCGACTGCGCGGGCAAACCCGGTTTCGGGTTCGCGCTCTGGGTGCGCCATCGGCCCCCTCCCCTGTTCGCCTAAGCGGAGCACCCCGGGGGACCCCGGGGCGCCGTTGATGACGCAGCCTAGAAGCTGGCGTTCAGTTCTTGTGCCGCGGCGATGGTATCGGCGCCGACATCGCCTTCGAACTGATCCCAGACGGGGCGCATCGCGTTGCCCCAGGCTTCGCGCTGTTCGGCCGTGAGCTGGCGGATCACGCCGCCATTGTCGAGGATCGACTGTTTGGCCGCCTCATTGACGTCAAAAGCCGCGCCGTTCCGCGCCTCGGTCACTTCGGCCAGGATGGTTGCCATCTGGTCGCGCACATCCGGCTCTAAGCTTTCCCACCACTCAACGCCGACGACGACGAGATAGTCGATGATGCCGTGATTGGTCTCGGTGATCACGTCCTGGACCTCAAAGAACTTCTGACCCCAGATGTTGGACCACGTGTTTTCTTGCCCATCGACAACGCCGGTTTGGAGCGCGCCATAAACCTCAGAAAACGCCATGGGTTGCGGGCTGACGCCGATTGCCTCCATCTGCGCCTTAAGAACCTCCGAGGGTTGGACGCGGAATTTCAGCCCCTCGGCATCCGTGGGCATCATTAGCGGCTGTGAAGCCGACATCTGCTTCATGCCATTGTGCCAGAATTCAAGGCCAAGCAGACCGCGCCGGGTCATCGAGGCCTTCATCGCTTCGCCGGTCTCGGACGCCTGGAACGCATCGACCGCATCGATGTTCTTGAACATGAAGGGCAGATCGAAGATGCGGAATACCTTCGTGAACGCCTCAAATTTCGACAGGCTGGGCGCGGCCATCTGAACATCGCCGTTCAGCATCGCCTCCAAAACCTGATCGTCGTTGTAAAGCGTGGAGTTCGGGAAGATTTCCACACAGGCCTTGCCGTCCATTTCGGCGTTCACGCGCTCCTGAAACAGCGAAGCGGCGATGCCCTTGGGGTGGCGGTCGGTGTTGGTGACATGGCTAAACTTGACCACGACCTCCCCGTCATCACAGGCGGCCAGTACGGGCTGGGCGGCCAGGGTCAGCACGGCGGCTGCGGCTAAGGGTTTAAGGTAACTCATGTTTTCTTTCCTCGCTGTTGGCGACTGCGGCAAAACCGCAGGGGCGGCACGACGTGTCTTTTGCACGCTCGATTTGGATCTAGGACCAGGGCCTTTCCCCGGCGTGTTGTGAATATTCTTGATTTTCCGTGGGGTTGCAACGGGGTGTCGTCTGGCATCGGATCACAAGGGCTTGGGCAGCGCGGCGGCCCGCCTGCCGGGGCTTGCCAAGCGTTGCGCCAAAAGGACAGATGGGGTTCAGAGGAGGCCGCCGATGACCCTGTCCCCCGCGACCCGCGCCGCGCAGGCGCTTTGCCATGTCGATCCCACGACCGGCGGCGTCAGCCCCGCGATCGATCTTTCGGCAACCTTTGTGCGCGACGGCGACTATGCGGCACGCGGGCCCTATATCTATGCCCGCGACGGCGGGCCGACGGTGCGCCAGGCCGAGGCTGTCTTGGCCGATCTGGACGGTGCGGCGGACAGTCTTGTGTTTGCCTCGGGCATGGCGGCGATCACGACCCTGATCGAAAGTTTGGAGCCCGGGGCGGGCGTTGTCGCGCCCGCGGTGATGTATCACGGCGGCCGGTCCTGGCTGCAGCGCCAGGCCGCGCGTGGCCTGATCGATTTGCGCCCTTTCGATCCCAGCGATCAATCGACGCTGGCCGCTGCGGTCACCCCCGCCACCCGTCTGATTTGGATCGAAACGCCGGTGAACCCAACCTGGGACATCCTCGACATTGCCGCCGCCGCCCGTGTGGCAAAGGCGTCGGGCGCAAACCTGGCTGGCGATTGCACCGCCGCGCCGCCCACGACGCTTCAGGCGCTTAGCCTCGGTGCCGACATCGCGTTTCACTCCGGCACCAAATATCTCGGCGGGCACTCGGACCTCACCGCCGGCGTGCTCTCCACAGCCGATCCCGCGCTTGGCGACACGCTTCGGGCGCTTAGGACCCTGATGGGCACTGTGATCGGCGCCTTTGAGGCCTGGCTTCTTATTCGCGGTTTGCGCACGCTTTTTCTGAGGTGGGAAAGGGCGAGCACCACGGCCCTAGACCTTGCGCGCACACTCAGCCAGCATCCCAGGGTCGAGACCGTTCTCTACCCGGGCCTCGAAACCCATCCCGGACACAGCATCGCCCGCGCGCAAATGGTCGGAGGATTTGGGGGCATGCTCAGCCTCCTGGTCGATACGCCAGAAACAGCGGCCCGCGTTGTCCGACAGACCAAGCTTTGGCTTCCCGCGACGTCGCTTGGCGGGGTCGAAAGCCTGATTGAGCATCGCCACATCATCGAGGCCGGCATCGACCCCCGCCTGCTCCGCCTTTCGACGGGGATCGAGGCGCCCGAAGACCTTTTGACCGATCTGGTCCAAGCGCTCGACCCGCCGGCATGAAGAACCGCACGCACAGCGCTGCAGCCGACCGGTCCCGGTCGGAGGTCCGGCGCCGCACCGACCGTGACGGCCCCGATGCCCGACACAAGCCCGCAGCGGGTGCGGCGCGCGCGCGCGCCTGCGCCGCCAACCGGCAAAGCTGTGCCAAAGCGCCGCGCGCGCCGCGTCACCACGCCGGCGGGCGCTGATGCACGCGATCTCACAATCCCCGCGCGATCCCGATTTCGTGCAAAACCCCTACCCCGCCTATGCCGCAATGCGCGGCCAGAAGCTGTTTTATTGGGAAGAGTATGGGACGGTCGCCGCCGCGGGTACGGGGCTGGTCAACGCCATTCTGCGCGACAGACGCTTCGGACGCGCCGTGCCAGAGGCCGAGCGGGCGGCCCGCCCGCCGCATCTGGCGCCGTTTTTTGCAATCGACGACAACTCGATGCTCGAACGCGACCCGCCTGCGCACACCCGCCTGCGCGGTCTGGTGCTTCGCGCCTTCACGCCCCGACGGATCCGGGCGCTGGCGCCGATGATCCGCAGCCTCGCCGACGCACTCGCCGCAGAGCTGCCGGCGGAGGGTGACCTCCTCAAGACCTTTTGTGAGCCCCTGCCCGTCAGGGTCATTGCCCGGCTGATCGGGATACCAGAGACACGCACCCCCGATCTGTTAACCTGGTCGCATGCGATGGTTGCGATGTACCAAAGCCGCCGCGATAGGGCCGTTGAGCACGCGGCGGCCAGGGCCGCGGCCGCGTTCTCGGACTATCTCGACACGCTGATCGCGGCGCGGCGCGCAGAGCCTCGCGACGACCTTCTCTCTGGGCTCATCGCCGCGCGCGACGCGGGCGACCGCCTCAGCGAGGCGGAGTTGCGCGCCACCGTGATCCTCCAAATAAAAGCCGGGCCCGAGGCGACGGTCGCAGCGCACGGACATGGGAACAAAGCGATGTTGGAACGCG
>CALCPC010000776.1 GCA_937900975.1 uncultured Paracoccaceae bacterium | reverse complement strand
GTACTTCACATCGCCCGACCCCTCAACCTCTTCGGGTTTGATGCGGCCGCCCTGAAACTCGTTGAAAATCGCTTTGTAGGGTTTGGCCATAACGTTGGCCAAAACGCTGAGCCGGCCGCGATGCGGCATCCCGACGATGATCTCTTTGACGCCGAGGTTTCCGCCCCGCTTGATGATCTGCTCCATCGCCGGGATCAGCGCCTCGCCGCCGTCGAGGCCGAAGCGCTTAGTGCCGGTGTATTTGACATGGAGGAATTTTTCGAACCCCTCTGCCTCCACCAGCTTGTTCAGGATCGCTTTGCGCCCCTCGCGGGTAAAGGCGATTTCCTTGCCGAACCCCTCGATCCGCTCCTTCAGCCAGGCGGCTTCCTCGGGGTTTGAGATGTGCATGTACTGCAGCGCGAAGGTGCCGCAATAAGTCCGCTTCAGGATCGCCACGATCTCGCGCATCGAGGCCGTCTCAAGCCCCAGCACCATGTCGATGAAGATCGGCCGGTCCATGTCGGCCTCGGTGAAACCATAGCTTGCGGGGTCAAGCTCTGGATGCGAGCGCTTTTCGGCGAGGCCGAGCGGGTCAAGATCGGCGGCGAGGTGACCGCGGATGCGGTAGGCGCGGATGATCATCAGCGCGCGCAGACTGTCGGTGACAGCTTTGCGCACTTGCTCTTCGCTCAACGTCACGCCGGCGGCCTCGGCCTTTGCGCCGACCTTCTCTTTTACCGTCTTGACGGGGTCTTCGGCCCATTGCCCGTCAAGCGCAGCGGTCAGATCGTCAGCGGGCTGCGGCGGCCAATCGGCGCGGGCCCAGGACGGGCCGGTGGCGCTGGCCACGGCGTCGCGCTGGTCTTCCTCCAACGCCTCAAAGAAGGCGCGCCAACTGGCATCGACGGCGCCGGGATCTTGCGCGAAACGCGCTTGCAGCTGCTCCACATATTCCGCGTTGTGCCCCTGCAGGAAGGACGAGACATGGAACTGCTCGTTGTTGCTTTGCTCGGTCATCGCAGGCGTCCTTTCTGGTTAGCTCGCGGGCAGCGTCGCCCCGGGTGCAGCGCCATAGCCGAAACGCCGCATCTCCCACGCGTGCGTGCGGGCCAGGCGACGGGCATTCTCAGGCGTATAATAGGCACGCGGTTCTCGCGTTGGGGCGGGCATCTTCTTCTTGTGCGGCAAGCGGTCGCGCTCAAAAGGCAGGTTCAGACGCGTGCACACACGCTCAACATCCGCGTGAAGATGTTCATATCGGATAAAGAAATTCGCCACCGGGATGCCGGCGATCAGATACATGCGCCGGTCTTGGATCCAGACGTAATGCTTTTCCAACCAGGTGTTGAAGGCCGCGCGCTCCGCCTCAAAATCGGTATGCTCCACAGGGTCTTGCCGCTGACGCAGGCTATAGCGAAAGGCCGACAGCGTTCGCGTGAACGGGTCGCGGATGGTGGTGAATTTGAAATAGCGGAAAAACGTCCATGGCCCGGCCAGGCGCAGCACACTCGCCGCCCGGTGATGCTGACGCCAGCGCGCCTCCTTGCGCCGCGCCTCCCCCCGGCGGCTGCCGACGATCCCGGTCGCGCCCTCGTAGGCGTCGCGATACTCTGGTCCTGGCGCCATTCCGGGGGGCAGGCAAAAGGGCTCAAAATACATCTCAACGCTGGTCGAGGCTGTCTTCTTGGTCTTGAAGAAGATGAAACGGTGGGTGTGCGAAACAAGCGTCACAGAAAGGAAACCAAGAAGAGGAGCGGGAGGAAGAGAAGCACGAAAGGGACACGAAAAAGAGAAAAAAGAAAGC
>CALCPC010000775.1 GCA_937900975.1 uncultured Paracoccaceae bacterium | reverse complement strand
ATCAGCTTTGTCGGCGCCTCGCTGATCTGGAAATTCGTCTATGCCAACAATGCCGATATCGGGCTGATCAACGCGCTGCGCGCAGTGCTGGGCGCCGACCAGGCCGTCGACGTTTTGCAAGTGCCGTTTTGGAACAACTTCTTTCTGATGGTGATCTTGATTTGGATCCAAACGGGTTTTGCCATGGTGATCCTTTCGGCGGCGCTGCGCGGTGTGCCCGAAGATACGGTCGAGGCCGCCGTGATCGACGGCGCCAACCCGTTCCAGATCTTTTTCAAAATCAAAGTGCCGCAGATCATGGGGACCATTGTCGTGGTTTGGACGACGATCACGATCTTGGTGCTGAAGGTTTTCGACATCGTCTACACGATGACCGGCGGCAATTTCGGCACGCAGATCCTGCCCTCGTACATGATGAGTTTCATGTTCCGCGATGACGGGCGCGCGACGGCGGTGGCCTTTGTGATCATGCTTTTGGTGTTGCCGGTGATGATCTGGAACATTGTCCAGGCCAGAAAGGAGATGCGCTGATGGACAGTATCGTCGGCAAGAAACCGGCCCTGCTCTGGGCTGTGAACATCTCGGTTGTCTTCATGGTGCTGGTGTGGCTGGTGCCGACCATCGGGCTTTTGGTGTCGTCGTTCCGCGACCGGGACCAGATCTCGGCGTCGGGCTGGTGGCAGGCGCCCTTTTCGGTGGAACTGACGTTCCGTGGGCGCGCCTCCATCGAGGAACCGGTGGAAGAGGGCGGCGTCTGGGTGCTGACCGGCAACATCTTCGACGACGCCGAGGTCGCGGAGGCTTTCGGCAGCGGCGCGGGCCGCATCACGGCGTTTGGCGATTCGGGCCGCGCGCCTGCGGCCTACACGGCCGGCGTGGTGGCGAACCTTGACGATGGCGAGACGCTGGTGGTGAACGGCGACGGCACCTACCGTTTCACCCTGCCGGAAGAGCCGGGCCGCCGGGGGCCGCGGATCTATTTCGCGGCCGATGTGCCGCCGAACTTTACGCTCGACAATTACCGGAACGTGTTGACAGCCGACAACATGGATCTGGCCTTCATCAACACGCTTACAGTGACGGTGCCAGCTACGATCATCCCGATCCTGGTCGCGGCCTTTGCCGCCTATGCTTTGGCGTGGATGCAGTTTCCAGGGCGCGGTCTGCTGATCGCGGCGGTGGTCGGGTTGCTCGTCGTGCCCTTGCAATTGGCGCTGGTGCCAATGCTGAACCTGCACAACGCGGTCGGCATCGGGCAAAGCTATGTCGGGATCTGGCTGGCGCATACCGCGTTCGGGATGCCGCTTGCGATCTATCTGTTACGCAACTACATGGCTGGCCTGCCGCGCGACATTATCGAAAGCGCGAAGGTAGACGGCGCCACGGATTTCGAAGTGTTCGTCAAGATCGTGCTGCCGCTCAGCTTTCCCGCGCTGGCCAGCTTTGCCATCTTCCAGTTCCTGTGGACTTGGAACGATCTACTGGTTGCCAAGGTTTTCCTGCCCTCGTCGGACACGACCAAGGTGATGACGGTCAAGATCGCCGACGACCTTCTCGGCTCTCGCGGGGGGGATTGGGGGATCCTGGCGACCGCGGCGTTTGTGTCGATCGCCGTGCCGCTGGTGGTGTTCTTCTCGATGCAGCGGTATCTGGTGCGCGGGCTCCTTGCGGGGTCGGTCAAGTAAGGGTTCGCCGATGAGCTACTCCACCAAACAGCAACACACAGTGCCAGATAAAGCCCCCGACCCCGATTGGTGGCGGGGGTCGGTGATCTATCTGATCAATCCACGGTCGTTCCAGGATTCCAACGATGACGGGATCGGCGATCTGGCCGGCATCATCCAACGCCTGCCGCATGTGGCAAGCCTGGGCGTCGATGCGATCTGGCTGTCGCCCTTCTTCACCTCGCCGATGCTGGATTTCGGCTATGACGTGTCGGATTATCGCGGGATTGACCCGATGTTCGGCTCGCGTGGCGTTTTCGACGCGCTGGTCGAGCGTGCGCATGAGCTGTGCCTGCGGGTGATGTTCGACCTAGTG
>CALCPC010000774.1 GCA_937900975.1 uncultured Paracoccaceae bacterium | reverse complement strand
AGCGCCGTGGCCGTCTTGCCGGCAATGCGCGCGGTCTCTGGCACCACAACTTCTGTCAGCGTCAGGCCGGTACCCTCTGCGCCCAACCGCTCTGCCGCGCGGTCATCGGCAAGCCTAAGGTCGAGTGCGGTGCGAAACTCATCCAACGCCGCCGGCGCCGCCTCGATCACCAGCGCATCGCCGGCGCGCAGGGCGGCGGTGCGCTGCAACCCAAAAAGCCGCTTTCCATCGCGCACCAGGCCAAGCAGCGCAGTGTCGCTTTTCTCGGCCACGGGCTCAAGCTCCGCCAGCCTTTGGCCGATCAGCTTAGAGCCGTCGGGGATCACCAACTCGGCCACGTAATCCTTCACCTCGTCCGCAACCGTTTTCTGCCCGCTGCCCCCCGGGATCAGCCGCCATCCAAAAAGGGCGACGAACAAAAGCCCCGCCAGCGCGGCCAAGCCGCCGACCGGCGCGTAATCGAACATGCCAAAAGGCGTGCCGACTGCTTCGCCCCGAAGCGTGGCAATGATGATGTTGGGCGGCGTCCCGATCAGCGTCGCCATGCCGCCGAGTATCGTGCAAAAGGACAGCGGCATCAGGCTAAGACCCACCGCGCGCCCCGCCTTCTTGGCCGTTTGAATGTCGACGGGCATCAACAAGGCCAGCGCAGCGACATTGTTCATGAAGGCCGATAGAACGCCGCCAACGCCCCCCATCAAGGCGATATGCAGCCGAAGCGGGCGCGCAGGATCCACCAATGAGCGGGTGATCAAATACACAGCCCCCGAGCGTACCAACCCGGCCGAGACGATCAAAACCAGCGCGACGACCAATGTCGCCGGATGACCGAAGCCCGAAAACGCCGCCTCGCGCGGGACCACACCCACCACAACCGCAACCATCAGCGCGCCGAACGCCACCAGGTCGTAGCGATAGCGCCCCCAGATCAAAAGCGCGAAGACCGCGGCGAAGAGGGTGAAGAGAATCCCTTGGTCGTAGGTCATCGACGGTCCTTGGGTGGAGTCCGACTGGGGTGGGTTTCGGGCGCGCGGCCGCCCGTTCGGCGCCATGTTGCCCATGGGGCGCAGTTCTGGGGCGCTTTGCGGCGGCGCACGGCGCTTTCGGGCCGCGCAACCCGTCCCATCGCGTGTCGATCTCTGCCCGGTGCGCCCCGCATCGGACGGTCCGCGATGGCGCTTACCAACGGGGCTGGGGGGAGGCCCAGTCCAGTCGGCCCGGACCGGGCCGGCGTCTTTGCCGGGCGATCTTGGGCGGCCGGTCCGTTAGAGCATTTTCCGTTCAAAGCAGGTCAGCCTTCATCAGAAAACGCGTTCAAGATCAGAGGCATGCTGATCTTGAGGCAGCGATGTCTGATCCAATGTGAACGGAAATTGCGCTCGCCAAGACGCCCGACGATGGCGAGTGTCCAGAGGCCAGCGCGACCGCCCCGCCGACGCTCAAGCCGCGCCAGACCGGGCGTTTTCCTGTGGCCAGAGCCGCGGGAAGAAGTCCCCGGCAATGGCATCGCCCTCACCGTCGCCCGCCGCCTCAAACACCGCGCGCTCCCCCTTTGCCCAGTCGCCGCGATACCGGATGTGCCCGTCCGGCGCCGTCATGCGCAGCGTGAAGCGGCGCACAGTCTCGGTGGGCGCAGCCTCGGCCAAGGCACCGTGCAGCGTGCGCATGTCGAAAAAGATACAATCCCCAAGGTCGAGATCCCACGCCAGAAGGTCAAAGGCATCGGGGTCGGCGGCGACGTCGGGCGGGGTGTGGTAGGTTTGCCCCGCAACCGTTTGCGCGTCTTCGCCGGGGTGCCCATCGGCAAACCGGACCCGCATAAACAGCTTATCCCAAAGGTGGGAGCCGCGCACGAACGCAATCCCGTTTGCCTTTGTCACAGGCTCCAACGGCAGCCAAAGGACACACATCGACCCCTCGAAATCGAAATAAGCGAGGTCTTGGTGAAATGGCGGGCGCGAGGTTGAGCCGGCCTCGCGCAAAAACCAATTGTCCATCACCAGGTTGACGCTTGGCGCATTCAGAAGGCCGGCCGCAAGCGCGGCGGCGGGGGAGGTGCGGACAAAGGTCTCGAACTCCGGAATTTTGCTCCAGGCCCAAAAATCTTCAAGATAGGCGGGTGCCTAGGGGTCCTTTGTGTGGCGGGCGAAATTCTCGGTGGGGGCTGCCAAATCGCGGTCGCTCCCGGCGCGCAGCATCTCGCTCCAGGGCATGGCGCGGGCGGCCCCCATCACTGCTTTGCTTTGGGGGGGGGTCGCGGACCGGGGAGGGGTGCGCCGTGTTAGAGGGATTTCCATTGGCCCTGCCGGGCCAGGTCATCGGGTTGCTCGGCGGCTCTTTCGATCCGCCGCATCGGGGGCATGTTCATATCACCGAGGAAGCGCTGCGCCGCTTCGCGCTCGACCGGGTCTGGTGGCTGGTCTCGCCCGGCAATCCGCTGAAGACGCGGCCGCCGGCGCCCCTGGCGGACCGGATCGACGCGGCCGCGGCCCTGATCCGTCGCCCGGATGTC
>CALCPC010000773.1 GCA_937900975.1 uncultured Paracoccaceae bacterium | reverse complement strand
GATTTTGACCTGAGTTGGCTGCCCGATCCCGCCCAGCCGGACCGCCTTATCGACAGAGGATTGGGCCGCGGCGCTGGCTTAAACGCGCAGCCTCGGCCCGCCCGCGATCCCATCGGCCACACTCGCCCAACCGCTGCAGCGGTCGCGCATCGTCAGGATAGCCGAAAGCGTGGCCGTGGTCGCCGTATCGTGAATGGTGCCCTGAAAGTGATCCGCCAGGCCCAAGGCTTGGCGTAACCAGGCGATCATCGCGACCTCGACCTCTGTCGCGGCCGGGGCGGTTTGCCACAGCATCGCTTGCGCGGCCATGCCGTTGACCAACTGCTCGGCCAACATCGAGGCGGGCGCCGCATTGGCGGGGAAATACGCCATGAACCGGGGATGTTGCCAATGGGTCATCGCGACCGGACCCAGCACCTCGAAATCGGCGAAAATAGCCTCGATGGGCTCTGCTTGCTCCGGTGCCGCCGCTGGAAGGCGCGACAGCACGGCGCCATAGGCGCCGCGCGGCCGCACTGGCCGGTCGCGGAGCCCGGCGTGATAGGCCCGGATCCAATCTGCCGCGCGGCGCGACCAGGTGTGTAAATCGTCGTGATCCATGGGGCCGAGTATCGCCGTTGCGGCGGAAACCACAACACGGACCGGCCGCGGCCCCGCCCGCGCCACCCGAAAATCAGCCGCAACACCCAAAGCCGCCCGGCCAAAGCCACGGGCGCCGCGCACGCGCACCCCCGCCGCGCTCGTTAAGCGCAGATCCCAGCCGCGCCAGCCTGGCGCCCGCATTTCGAAGCGCCCATCAAGCGCGCGTCCCTGCCGCGCGGGCCTGGCACAGGCATTCTGACGCGCCGGCTTGGTTCCTGTATTCCGACGCGCTCGTCAGGCGCGCATCTAAGCCGCGCTCGTGCGGCGCAGATCCCAGGCGCGCCAAACTGGCGCAGATCCCAGGCGCGCTAACCTGGCGCCTGCATTCCGGCCCGCCCGTCAGGCGCGCGTCCTTGCCGCGCGGGCCGGGCGCAGGCATTCCGACGCGCCGGACTGGTGCCTGCATTCCGACGCGCTCGTGAGGCGCGTATCCAAGCCGCGCTCGTGAGGCGCACATCCCAGGCGCGCCGGCCTGGCGCATATCCCAGCCGCGCCGGCCTGTCGCATATCCCCGCCGCGCCGGCCCGGCGCGTATCCCAGCCGCGCCCGTCAGGCGCGCGTCCCTGCCGCGCTGGCCTTGCGCAGGCATCCCGCCGCGCCGAACTGGTGCTTGCATTCCGACGCGCCCGTTAGGCGCGTATCCGCGCCGCGCCTGTCAGGCGCTCGTCTCTGCCGTGCGGGCCTGGCGCAGGCATCCGGCGGCGGCGGTCCGGGTGGCGTACAAAGACCGCCCCGCTCAGCCCCGGCCACACAAAATACACTCTGGATCAGGCGTTTGCGGACCTTAGGGGGCGGCTTGCGGCGCCAATTGGCTCAAGGCGGGTCTCAAGCATCCACCATCGCCGCCGCCGCGCCGAGATCGACGGACACAAGCTGACTGACCCCCTGTTCGGCCATGGTCACACCGTAAAGCCTGTCCATCCGCGCCATCGTCACAGCATGGTGGGTTATCAGCAAGAACCGCGTGTCGGTCTCCCGCGTCATGCGGTCCAGAAGGTCGCAAAAGCGGGTCACATTGGCGTCGTCGAGCGGGGCATCGACCTCATCGAGCACGCAGATGGGTGAGGGATTGGCCAGAAACACCGCAAAGATCAGACTTAGCGCGGTCAGCGTCTGCTCTCCCCCCGACAACAGCGACAGCGTAGCAAGCTTTTTGCCGGGCGGCTGGCACATGATCTCCAACCCCGCTTCCAACGGATCGTCGCTTTCGACCAGGACCAGATTGGCCTCGCCACCGCCGAACAGCGTAGCAAACAGCATCGAAAAGTTGCGGTTGACCTCCTCGAAGGCGTCGAGCAGGCGTTGCCGCCCCTCTCGGTTCAGCCCCGCGATACCTTGGCGCAGCTTCGCGACAGCGGCGTCCAGATCGGTCTTTTCGCGCTCCAGCGCTTCAAACTCTGCCGCCACTTCGGCGGCATCCTCTTCGGCGCGCAGGTTGACGGCGCCAAGCGCATCGCGTTGCCGGCGAAGCCGCGCGATGTCGGTCTCGATGGCGGCACTGTCGGGCAGTGGCGCATCGGTCGGGGTAAGGCGCGCGGCCAAATCCTGGGGCGTTTGGTCAAGATCGCGCTGGATCAGCGCGGCTTGGGCTGTCTCGGCCTCGCGCGCGGCCTCGGCCCGCGCCTCGGCCCGGGCCCGGTTCTCCCCAGCGCGGGCGGCGTTGGACGTTGCGTCTTGAAGCGCCTTATC
>CALCPC010000772.1 GCA_937900975.1 uncultured Paracoccaceae bacterium | reverse complement strand
TCGAGATCGCCCCGTACCTGCAGGATGTCGGCGATCTTGCCTTTGGTCACGGCGATCTCGCGCCGGTCGCCGAGCGCCTCGAAGACCGGGAGTTGCGCCTCTTCGTGGAACCGAAGCGCCCCGTCGAGATCGCCCCGTACCTGCAGGATGTCGGCGATCTTGCCTTTGGCGATGGCGGCCAGCCGGGCTTCATCGGGCAGGGCCTTCAGGGCTGCGTGGGCGCGCTCTGCCGTCGCCAGAGCGCCAGCGGGATCGCCCGAGCGAAGGAGGCGCTCGCTCCGGCGGAGGTCAAGCCGGGCAAGGGCGGAAATGGCGTCCGGGTCATTGGACCCAGCTTGCCTGACGGGGCGGGACAGCAGGGTGTCGAGGATCTCGCCCTGCCCGAGCTGGTCCGCCGCCTCCACCCCGCAGCGCAGAAGATCGGCATCGAGCGCGCGGTCGGCGGGAAGCCCGTCAAGCCCCGCAAGGAGGAGCGTCAGAGCGGCCTGGGCCCTGTCTTCGACCCGCCACAGGAATGCCACCCCAGCCTCGAGCGCGGCGGCCGTTAGATCCGGCGCCGCGCCCGCGGCGAGAGCGATCCGGGCGGCCTCGACGCCTTGGGAAGACACTGGAAAGGCGCCCGCATCGCTTCGCCAGGCCGTGCAGAGCGGCGGCAACGCTGCTTTGGCGTAGGCTGAAGTGTGGGCTGGCTCGATCGGGT
The DNA here is from genome assembly GCA_937900975.1 of uncultured Paracoccaceae bacterium. GTDB lineage: Bacteria > Pseudomonadota > Alphaproteobacteria > Rhodobacterales > Rhodobacteraceae > Algicella. Next base: position 5,389 of record CALCPC010000772.1, on the reverse strand, counting down.
CTGTGAGGCCGCGGGCGAGGGGGTTGAGGGTGGCGTGGGGGTGGGGGCGCGCTTTGGGATGGGCCGCGATCTCGCCCATGGGCTCGAGAAGGCCGAGGGCCATCAGCCGGGCGCGGGCGCGGGCGGGATCCGGCACGTCCGCTTCTGCGGCGACCGCGTCGAGGGCCGCGTGAGGGATCGGCACGCCCTCGGAAAAGAGCGTGGCGGCGCGGAGCGCGCGGCGCTGATCGTCGGTCAGAGCCTCGCCGAGGCGCTCGACGATCTCGCGCGCCAGGAACTCGGAGGTCTTCGAGCCGTCCTCGGGCTTCGTGCCGTCCCGGCGGTAGGCCTCGAGCGCCAGGATCGCGGGCTCGGTCGCCTCAACTTCCCCGCGCAGCACCGGCTCCTGCAGCATCCGCTGGATCCAGGGATTGCCCCCCGCGGCCTTGGCCGCGCGGTCGATCCAGGGCCAGGTCTCCTCCGTGAGCCGATCCTCGAGGTCCTGCGCGCGGGCAAAAGCCCGCAACTGCTTTGCCTGGCTCCGCGCCTTCATCGGCGTCAGGGGCACGCGGATCAGCCTTGCAGGATCGGCCAGATCCCGGCCGGTAATGTCCTCAAGCGCAACATCGTAGCGGCTGGTGAAGAGCAGCCGGGATCGGGTCTGCGCACGATCGAAGGCCCGCAGAAGCGCCGCAAGTGAGGCCCGCAGTTTTGGGGACTTCGGCGGAACGGCCACGACCTCGGACGCCTGTGGCTCCTCAAGCGCCTGCTCTAGATCGTCGACAACGAGAAGAATATCGGCTTGCAACTGCTTTGTCTGACCCGCCTCGTCCCGCACCGTGACCGACCATTCCAGCAGGGCCCTCAGGACGGTCTCGAACCGCTCCGGGGTCTCGGCTATCGTCGTGCGCCAGCCCTCGAGACGGTCTGCCAGGCGGTCCGCCACCTCTCCCGGCAGAGCGTCGACAATCCTGGCAAAGATGCTCTCGGCATCGTAGCGCTCGAAGATGACCACGCGGGTGAGCCCGCGCACGCGCCCCGCAACCCGCGCTGCAACGCTCGACTTGCCGAGATTGCCCATCCCCTGGACCAGCACCGGCTGGCCCGCGCGGAAGCTTCGTAGGATCCTCTGGATCTCGCGCCGGCGCCCGACGAACTCGCGCCGGGGGGCCACCTTGACCCGCCGGCTGTCGGGGTCGAGGAAATCCTCGCTCGCCTCCGTCTCGACCGGACGCGCCCGCCCGTCCCGGTGGCAGAGCGCAGCACCGCCCGCCTCGTTGAGATGCACCCGCGCGAGGTGCCAATCCGCGGACGGCCGATCGCCGAAGCTCTCCTGCAAAAGCCGCGCCCGCCCGCGGGCCGCTGCATGCGCCACGCCCTCCCCCGCTCCGAGGCTCTTGTAAAAGCTGGCGGCAAACAGCGTCGCCTCCGTGTCGTTGACCGCCCCGTCCCAACCGACGACATTCGGAATCTGCGCGAGCAGCCGGCGGGTAAAATCCTCCGCCGTGCCGGGCCCCACTCCCGCATCGCGAGAGCCCGCATCGCGAGACAACTCTTCGGACGGATCTGGGGCAAAGATCGCCGCGGCTTCGGCCAGCCCGCCTCGGGTCAGGTCCTTCTCGCCCTGCCGGCCCTCTTCTGGCGCCGATCCCTCGATCGGGGCGCGTACCGCTGTATAACAGGCCGAGACGAAGGCGAGCTTCGGGAAATCGGGCCCGATCTCGGTCAGCAGATCTGTCGCTGTCACCTCCCGACGCCCACCTTCCAGGGTCTCGAAGGCCAAAAAGGCGCCCGTCTCGGACCGCCGCCCGCCATGACAGGACAGATGAAGCGCCTCCGCACGGCTTTCTCTCAAACTCTGCGACAGCCCCTCAAGCGCGCCGGTCTCATCTACCGAGAGATGCACGGCATGTTCGCTGGGCGAGGGCTGGGTCGCGGTCAGGATCGCCGCTTCCTCGGCCTCGTAGTCGAGCTCGCTCACCCCCTCGGGCGAGGCCGCCATGAACAAAAGCGCGAGATCCCGGTACTCGGGCAGTGCAGCCTCCGACCGCTGCGGCCGGCCGTGCCGCCGCGCGACGGCGAACAGCTGCGTGGTGTCGGCCGCCAGCGGGATCCCGCCCGGCGCCAGAAGTTCCCAGGGCAGATCCTCGATCATCTGCGCAACAGGATCGGAGGTGCAATCGCGCGGGATCACCACTTCAAAAACCCGGTGACCCGCGAGCTTCAGCGCGTTCGAAAACGCCCCGCCGACATCAAGGGCCGCAGCCATCTCCTGCCCGATCTCACGAAGCGTGCCGCCCGCCCCACGCTCCCGCGCATTCACCGCTGCGCGGTACCGCAACAGCCAGATCGAGACCTGTGCCTCTGTCAGAGAAATCCGCGTGGGCGTCCCGCTGTCGATCCGGAAGGTGAGACGGATCTGCACATCCGCCCCGAGCAGCGCACTGTCCTCAAACTCCAAATACGCCGTGCCCACACCAAACCCCAATGCTCAAACACAAAATCAAACTCGAACGATCTCGAAAAAAGCCTATCCAAGCCCCTTCGCAATGCAACCCAAAAGCGATCTGACACCGACGCTCAACAAGCCTGACCCATTGCGCCCCGACGCCAGGGACACCGCGCAGCATCGATGCACCCGGTCTCATCGATCACATCGGGTTGCGCTGAAGCGGCATTGGCAAAGCCCCAGAAACGCGGACCAACCCTCACACCCCAAACAAAACCCCCAACCCCCTCCCGCCCAACCAAACACCCAAAACGGCACCTCTCCCAAACGAGCGCAATCCAGCGCCCAAATCATCGGGAGATATAAAATGACACTCCAAAAAATCAGAAAAAAGATCAGCAACATCACCGCAAAGTCCTTTGAAAACGCGGAGGCCAGAATTGAGGATATCGTCCGCCACAGGGAGGCTTTCCACGACCGTCTCAATGGGGCTCTTGACCTTGCAGCGGGCGCACTTGCGATTGGGGACCGTGCGGACCCCGGAGAGCATCTCGACGCAGTTCTCGAACATGCCAGGGCTTTGGGGCACTACGCCTACGATCTCTTTCCGAGCCGCCGCCTGAAGCAGTTTCGAGCAAAGCTCGGCAGCCTCAGCCCAGAGCAGAAAAGAGAGGTGGCTCAGCTGATCAGGTCCCACCAAGACCTTCAAGCGCTGGTTATATCTGGGACCGTACCAGAACAAGAGATCTCGCAACTGGCTTCCAACCTGCGCGCGCTCGATACGGCACTGGCTTCTATCCTCGCGCCTCCGTCGGAGCGCGCGGCGGTCTTGATCAATAACGCTGCGACAGGAGGTTTGGCACGGCTCATACATGCGGCAATCCAACCGATCGGCTGGTCGGCAGAACAAGTTTCAAAACCGCTCAAGTCTGCGGATAGCTGGTACAAGGGAGGGAAACTCGCCCGGGGAGTTGGCGACGTTCTCGATGGGTTCCTGAGCCGAGACTCACTGGCCAAAACCGGGTTTGAAACCAGTTGGGGCATCCGACTGCTCGTTACGGGAACGGTCGGGATTTATGGGAACGCAGGGCCCTGGGTTATGGCCTATACGGGTCGGCTGCGCGACTATCAGGCGATGGCGGTCCCGTTCCGGATCAATCCGGGCGCAACGCTCGCAACGGATGTGGCGACCTTCACGTGGAACCGCCCGGGCTTTGGTGCAGGGTCTGCAACGCCTCTCGCCTCGGGCTATGTTGACGGCGCGCGATCCAAGCTTCTGATCGGGCGTGACGGGATCGCATATCTGCGGATCGGCGAATGGGAAGGGCGCGGACCCTACTTCACAGTCTCTGCCTTCATCCCATTGCTGCCTTGGATGCATATCACTTGGAATGCGTCGATCTTCAGCCCCGGCTGGGCGCCGTTGGTGACATGGAGCCGTCCCGCAGTCATCTGGGTTCGCGGCCAGGCAGACTGGCTGTACCGGACTGCCACCAAACCGTTCGGTCGTCCCTGAGCAATGACACTGTACGACAGGAGGGCCTAAGAAGGGCCCTCCGGCATTACCTGAATAGCAAGGGTGCTCCTGATTGACGCTATAGGCCTCTGAATCTGCGAGATCTTTTTTGCCCGGAGATTGCTCAACAGGATCAAAAACACGCCTGATCGGCCAGAACGATCGCAGGATGCAGTTCATTCCCGCTCGCTGTCACTATAAGCCATGTCGCCACCGTCAAGATGAGAGCGACGGTCACCTTCAACTCATCGCGGTGCTTGCCGAACAGAACCCTGGCAGTGCTCCTTGCAAACCGCACCGGGTTCCCCTCAAACAATCTGGCGACGAGACCCAAGAATATGATCTTTGGAAACGGCCAAGAGCCTCAACCAAGTTAGCCACCAACCTTGTTGATCGCCGCCCTTACCTGCACCACCATCTCCTCCTGCCCGAGCGTGGCAAAGGCGTTGGCGGCGGCCTCGAGAACCTGACGGGCCTGATCGCGCTGCCCCCCTGCGGCAAGGATCTGGCCGAGAAGACTGCCGATGGGGCCGATGGCATCCGGGCGCTGGATCTTCAGCGCGGCGCCGAAGGCCTCGGCCAGCTCCTCATAGATCGTCTGGATCCCGGGCCCTTCATGCTCGTTGCGGGCCAGGCGGATCTGCGCGCGGCTGAACTGGATATGCGCGATGCTTTCGGCGTCCTGCATCTCGTGCGCCACGTCGAGCCGCTCGCCATGAAGCGTCAGCGCCCCGTCGAGATCGCCCCGCATCTGCAGGATGTCGGCGATCTTGCCCTGAGTCACGGCGATCTCGCGCCGGTTGTCACTTTGCACTTAAATCTGAGACTGTCCCTTCAATAATTTCAGCGGCTTGCGCTGGCACCGAGTTTGAGACTGGGCAGTTAAATTGAGATTTCCGCTTGTAGCTTGTCACTTTAACTGAGACTGTCGCTCCGAAGCACATTCGGTGCCGAACTGCCATGACCGATCCTCTGCCCGACGAGATCGACGACGACCTCTGGAACGAGGCGTCAGGTCGCGCCGATGCGATCCGTAGTTTCCTGAAGGACAATCCAGGCCGGACATCGGCCGCCGACATTGCACGCCTTGCTGAGGAGCTCGATCTCAGTCGAGCTTCTGTTTTCCGGCTAATCAAGCTGTTCCGCGAGGGTGGGGCTGTCGCGTCGTTGGTAGAGCGCAAACGCGGACGACCCGTCGGTCATCGGACACTGGACCCGGCACGCGAGGAGATCATCCACGCGGCGATCAACAAACACTACCTCAAAAGAACTCGGCCATCGATTTCGCAATTGGTGCGAGATGTGCACGCGGACTGCCTGTCCGCGGGCCTGAAGCCGCCACATCGGCGCACGATCGTGGCGCGGCTCCAGGATATCGATCTTCGCAAACGCGCCCGGCGCCGGGGAGAGCACAAGATCGAGAAGGCAGCAACTGCCGTTCACGG
>CALCPC010000771.1 GCA_937900975.1 uncultured Paracoccaceae bacterium | reverse complement strand
CAACCGAGACCGGATCGCCCCGCCAGACGGCGGCAAGCGTGATGAGGACTGGAACAGCCATAAGAACGGAGACGATACCCGTCAGATGCACACAAGCATCTGACCAACGCTCCGCCCGCGAATACTCTCGTTGATAAGAACCACTCTCTGTCATGGTCAAAGCCTAGCCGGAAATCACGGCGCAACAAGGGCAAAGACTTGGGCTGGTGAACGGCTGCGGCGCGGGCCGCCGCGCTATTCCGCCGCGCGGGCGGGCGCCGGATCGCCGGCGACAAGCGCCGACAGCAGCGTGGCCCGCCGCTCTGCCGCAGCCTTTGCCGCGGCGGCCTTGACCGGGCCAAAGCCCCGGACAGACAGCGGCAGCCGCGCCCAAGCAACCGCCAGATCCAACGTGGCCGGCGTCATTTCAGCGACGACCCGGGCATAGTCCCGCTCATAATCCGCAATCGCCGCCCGCTCATCCCGCCGCTCTTTGGTGTAGCCAAAGGGATCGAACGGGGTGCCGCGCAAGGGCTTTAGCCGTGCCAGCGTTCGGAAGACGGGCAGGATCCAGGGCCCAAAGCTGCGCTTTTTTGGCCGCCCCTCGGCGTCACGCCCCCCCAAAAGAGGCGGAGCGAGGTGAAAGCGCAGCGCCGTGTAGGACGCAAACGCCGCCCCAACCCCCGCCGCCACCGTCTCGGCATGAAGCCGCGCAACTTCGTATTCGTCCTTGTAGGCAAGAAGCTTGTGATACCCCTCGGCCACGGCTTCGCCGAATTCGGGCGCTATGGAGGCGGCCTCGGCGACCTTGGCGCGGTACCGGGCTGCAAGCGCTGCGTTCTGGTAGCGTGCAAGATGGCGCGCGCGCGTCTCGACGATCTGGTCAAGCGTCGGCGCCGCCGTCGTTTCACCCGCCCCCAGCGCCGCGGCTGCGGCGCCCGGCTCGGCCACGGCCCAGCGCCCAACCTGAAACGCGGCTTTGTTGCCCGCAACGCCCGCGCCGTTCAACTCAATCGCGCGCAACACTGCAGCCTCGCTTAACGGCACCAGCCCCGCCTGCCAGGCGGCGCCCAAAATCAAGACATTGGCGTAAATCGCGTCCCCCAACATCCGCTCTGCCAAACGCGTGGCATTCAGAGCCGACAGCGCGCCGTCGCCGACCCGCGCCCGTACGCCCAGCGTCATCCGGTCAGTTGGCAGTTGAAACCCGGTGTCGCGGGTAAAATCGCCGGTGATGATCTCATGCGTGTTCAGCACCACCCGCGTTCGGTCCCGCGCCATCAGACCCAGCGTCTTTGCCCCGGCCGTGACGACCATATCCCCGCCGATCACGCCATCAGCCTCCCCCGTTGCGATCCGGATGGCCGAGATATCGCGCGGCGCCGCAGCCAGACGACAGTGGATGTGCACCGCCCCGCCCTTCTGTGCGAGCCCGGCCATCTCCATCATGCCGCCGCCTTTGCCCTCCAAATGCGCGGCCATCGCCAAAAGCGCGCCGACCGTCACAACGCCGGTGCCGCCGACACCCGTAATCACCAGGTTATGCGTGCCCCGGATCGTCGGCAGCACCGGCGCCGGCAAAGACGGCAGATCCAGCGCGGCGGCCTCGGGCTTTTTCACCACGCCGCCCTCTACGGTCACGAAGCTGGGACAAAACCCCTTCAGACAGGAAAAATCCTTGTTGCAGGCGGATTGGTCGATCTGGCGCTTGCGGCCAAGCGGCGTCTCCAGCGGCAAGAGTGAGACGCAGTTGGACTGCACGCCGCAATCGCCGCAGCCCTCGCAGACCGCCGGGTTGATCCACAACCGCCGGTCGGGATCGGGAAACGCACCCTTTTTGCGGCGCCGACGCTTTTCGGCCGCGCAAGTTTGAATGTAGATCAGGGCCGAGACGCCTGCGACGCCCTCCAGCCGGCGTTGCACCGCCATCAGATCCGACCGCGGCTTGATCTCAACGCCGTCGGGATAGCGGCTGCGATCCACCGGCTCTTTCTCATCATGTACCGCGGCGACCGCCTTTACCCCCATCGCGACGAGTTCCTGTGCGATCCGGTCCGGTGTCAGGCCGCCATCGTTGCCCTGACCGCCGGTCATGGCCACGGCATCGTTGTAGAGGATCTTGAACGTGATGTTGGTGCCCGCCGCCAGCGCCGCCCGGATCGACTGCACGCCGGAATGGTTGTAGGTGCCGTCGCCCAGGTTTTGGAACACATGCGCGCGGGTGGAAAACGGCGCTTCGCCGATCCAATTGGCCCCCTCGCCCCCCATATGCGTGAAGCCCGTCGTCTCTCGGTCCATCCACTGAACCATATAGTGGCACCCAATCCCGGCATAAGCGCGGGCGCCATCGGGCAATTTGGTCGAGGAATTGTGCGGGCAGCCCGAACAGAACCAGGGTTTGCGGTCGATGATCTGCTCTGCATTGTCGGCGCGCACCGCTGCGTCCAGGCGCGCACGCGCGGCCCGCGTCGCATCCTCGATCCCCTCCTCGGCCAGGATATCGCCCAGTTTGCGCGCGATCGTGACGGGGTCCAGCGCACCTTTGACCGTGAACACCGTCTCGCCCCGTGGGTTCCGCCAGCCGATCACCCGACGCCCGCGGCGGTCGTCGAACAGCGCCTCCTTAATCTGCACCTCGATCAGCTTGCGCTTTTCCTCAACACAGATGATCAGATCCAGCCCCTCGGCCCAGTCGCGAAACCCGCGCATATCCAGCGGCCAGACCATCCCGACCTTATAGGTGGTGATCCCCAGCGCGGTGAGGTCGTCGGCGCTTAGCCCAAGAAGATCCAGCGCATGGACCGTGTCGAGCCAGCTTTTGCCCGAAGCGACGATCCCGATCCGCGCGCCCGGCCGCCCGGCCATCCGCCGGTCCAGCCCGTTGGCGCGCCCGAACGCCTCAGCCGCGAAGCGCTTGAAATCGTGCAGACGCGCCTCTTGCTCGGGCGGCGTATCGCCAAGCCGGATCGACAGCCCATCGGCGGGTTGCGTGAAATCGGTGGGCGTCACGATCTGCAACCGGTGGGGGTCGCCATCCACGACCTCCGTCACCTCAATCGTGTCTTTGACGCATTTCAGACCGACCCAGCAGCCAGAATATCGGCTGAGCGCCCATCCAAGAAGGCCGTAATCCAGCACCTCCTGCACGCCCGCAGGCGACAGGACCGGCATCAGCGCGTCGACAAAGGCGAATTCCGACTGGTGCAGGACGGTGGAGCTTTCGCCAGTGTGGTCGTCGCCCATCGCCGCGACAACACCGCCAAGCGGCGCTGTCCCGGCCATGTTGGCATGGCGAAAGACATCGCCGGACCGGTCGACGCCGGGCCCCTTGCCATACCAGAGGCCGAAAACGCCGTCATGCGTGTTCTCACCGCGCAGTGCCGCCTGTTGCGTGCCCCAAAGCGCGGTCGCGGCCAGATCTTCGTTCAAGCCCGGATTGACCACGATATCGGCAGCGCTCAGCGGCCCCTGCGCCCGCGCCATCTGCTGATCCACTGCGCCAAGCGGAGAGCCGCGATACCCCGTCACATACCCCGCCGTTCGATGCCCCGCAGCCCGGTCGCGCGCGTGCTGCATCAACATGACCCGCACCAGCGCCTGGGTGCCGTTCAACAACACCGGAGTTTTGGACAAATCGAAACGGTCGGCGAGCGAGACATCCTGGAGCGTCATCTGGGTCCTCCCTTTGGTCCGGATTATGGGTCATAAAGACTGACCTACAAAGCGCTTTCACAATGGCGGGGCCTGAAAACACGATATGGCAAGAATTTGCGCCGATATGGCAATTTTGGCGCCCGTGTCGGGTAAATCTGGTAAGGGAGCGCGGAACACAGGGCCGAAGTGGCGGGCAGATGGACTGGGACAAACTCCGAATCTTTCATCATGTGGCTGATGCGGGATCGCTGACCCATGCGGGTGAAACGCTGCATTTAAGCCAGTCGGCGGTGAGCCGTCAGATCCGGGGGCTGGAAGACAGTCTAAGCGTCACGCTGTTTCACCGCCATGCGCGCGGCCTTATCCTGACAGAGCAGGGCGAGCTGTTGTTCGAGGCGACCAGCGCCATGCGCAGCCGGCTGGAAACGGCCGAGGCGCGGATTCGCGACAGCGCCGATGGCATCTTTGGAGAGTTGCGCGTCACGGCGACCATCGGGTTCGGCACGCTTTGGCTCGCGCCGCGGCTGCACAAGCTTTATGCGGAGTATCCCGAGCTTAAAATCGACCTGATCCTCGAAGAACGCGTGTTGGATTTGCCAATGCGGGAGGCCGATCTTGCGATTCGGATGAAGGAGCCCAGCCAGGCCGATTTGATTCGCCGCCGCCTGATGGACGTGCGGATGCAGTTCTACGCCTCCGCCCGCTATATCGAGCAACACGGACTGCCCGAATCGAGCGCCGATCTCGCCAAGCATCGGATCGTCGCGCAATCCATGTCGGCCCGACAGGTCAGCGAAGGGATGAATTGGATCGCGCCTTTCCTGTCGACCAAGACCAGCAGCGTCTTGACCGTGAACAATTATTTCGGGATCCTTCAGTCTGTTCGCCATGGGCTTGGCATCGGCGCCCTGCCCAATTATGTCAGCGTCGATGTCCCGGACCTGATCCGCGTTTTGCCCAATGAAGAAAGCAAGACCATCCCCGTCTACCTCGCCTACCCAGAGGAGCTGCGCCGCTCACGCAGGATCGCAGCATTCCGCGACTTTATGCTCGCAGAGATTGCAGAGTATAAGAAAAATTTTCAGCTAGAGGTTGAGCAGAGTCCGTAAATAGCGCTCAAAAAATACTCTTGGTTGTGTCTTTTTTGCCGTCATGCGTTTTTTAGATGGCGGCCATGCGCTCTTCGCACTTGCGGAAGAGCGGGAGCAGGCCTAATTCGGTATGCGAGGGCGCAAGCCTTCACCTCCCTGTTGGACTAAGGCCGGCCGTTGAGCCGGCCTCTTTTTTTGCGCTTCGCCGAAACCGTGCGAACATTTGCTCGCAGCCCGTGCGAAAGTACCGGGCGCCGCGGTCGGGCGCATCCACGATCCTCCGCCGCAATCCCAGCGGCACCGGGCAATAAGCGGTCCGCGCAACCCGGGGATCGCGGCGGCATAGCCATCGCAGCCGGGCGCGTTTGTCGGTGTTCGGCGGATCCGTCGGAAACAGAAACCCCGCGCCATAGATTGCCGCCCGCGCCAGATCGCGGGCGCGATCACCCCTGCGCCGGCGCCGACGCGGCCTTCAGCCAGCGCACGAAATCCCGGATCGCCGGGCGCTGGGCGCCACGCCGGGTGACGATCCAATAGCCGCTGCGCTCAGACTGGCCTTTCCAATAGACTTTCAAACGGCCCGCGCGAATGTCCTCTCGCACGAAAACCTCCGCCGTCGCGGCAAGCCCGGCCCCCTCCCGCAAAACCTGCAGCACCAGATGCCCCGGCATTTCGGTCACCCGCAGCTTCGTCTCGGGGCCCAGGCCGTTGGCCGCCCGCCAGTGCTCCACCTCTGTCGAGCCAAGCTCCGCGAACCAGGGCAAATGCACCAGGTCTTGCGGTCCGGCGACAGCGCCCGGGACGAGATCGGGCGCACCAACGATGACGTAATGCGACATCAGCAGCAAAGAGACCTCAACCCCCGGCCAATCGCCCGCACCATAGCGGATCGCCACATCCGCGCCGCCGCCCTCCAAATCCACCAGATCGGCGGATGGGTGCAGGATCAGATCATGCTCGGGATGGCGGCGGCGGAAATCGGCATAGCGGGGCATGAACCACTGGCTGGCAAAAGACGGGGTCATCGTCACCCGGATCGGTCTTTGCGCGGCATCGGTCGCCAGCCGCTCTACTGCGTCGGCAATCGCGGAAAACGCACCCGCGAGCTCCCGCGCAAGATCGCCGCCCTCTGGCGTCAAGCGCAGGCCCCGCCCCTCCCGCACGACAAGCGTCGTCTCCAAGCGCCGTTCGAGCGCCCGAACCTGTTGCGCGACGGCGGCGTGGGTCACGCTCAACTCTCGCCCCGCGGCCGAGAACCCGCCAAGACGCGCGGTCGCCTCAAACGCCCTCAGCGCCGACAGTGCCGGCATCTGCGCCCAATCCATCTGATACTTCACCTAACAGTTTGGCAGGCTTTCTGACTCGCACACCGCC
>CALCPC010000770.1 GCA_937900975.1 uncultured Paracoccaceae bacterium | reverse complement strand
CGCCATCGGCGATCAAAAATGCGGTAGAGCGCAAATGATCGGCGATCACCCGGTGGTGGACGTTTTGCGCGCCATAGGGATCGACCGATGTCGCCTGCGCCGACGCCTCGATCAAATCGCGGAACACATCAGTGGTATAGCTGTCATGGCTGCCGCCCAGCGTCGCGCCGATCCGCTCTAACCCCATACCGGTATCGATCGAGGGTTTGGGCAGCGATTGCTGACTGCCGTCGTCGAAGCGCTCAAACTGCATGAAGACGAGGTTCCAGATTTCGATAAACCGGTCGCCATCCTCCTCCGCACTGCCCGGCGGGCCGCCCCAAACGCTGTCGCCATGGTCGAAAAAGATCTCAGACGATGGCCCACACGGACCCGTTGGCCCCATCATCCAGAAATTATCGTCGGTCGCGATCCGGATGATGCGCGACGCCGGGACGCCGACCTTCCGCCAGATCGCCTCCGCCTCGTCATCATTGTGATAGACGGTGACGTAAAGACGCTCCTTAGGGATCCCAAACTCTCGCGTGACAAGGGTCCAGGCGAGCGGGATTGCGCGGTCTTTGAAGTAATCGCCAAAGGAGAAATTGCCGAGCATCTCGAAAAACGTGTTGTGACGCGCCGTGTAGCCGACATTGTCGAGATCGTTGTGTTTCCCGCCCGCGCGGACGCATTTCTGGTTCGACGTGGCGCGGACATAGTCGCGGGATTCCGCGCCAGTAAACACGTTTTTGAACGGGACCATGCCAGAGTTGACAAACATCAACGTCGGGTCGTTGCGCGGAACCAGCGGCGCGCTGTCCACCACCGCGTGACCCTCCTTGGCGAAGTAGTCCCGGAACGTGGTGCGAATGTCGTTCAAACTTCTCATCGGCCGCGATATCCCAATCCTTTGCGGGGCGTGCCCCGATGTATCGGGCCGATATTGGCCTGTCCAGATCACGCTGAACAGGCGGCATTTTACGCGCGGGATCTCGTGCTTTGGCCCCAGCGCGGCGGGAAGGCTTAGTCGTCGATCACATCATCGGGCGTCAGATCGAAGTCGAGGCCATGGGCCGCCCGGATCTTATCCTCGATCGTCAGCGCCGCATCGGGATGATCCCGCAGGAAGGTTTTGGCATTCTCCCGGCCTTGGCCGATCCGCTCATCTCCAAAGGAATACCAGGAGCCTGACTTCTCCACCACGCCCGCTTTGACGCCGAGGTCGATCAGCTCACCGGTCTTCGAGATGCCCTCGCCATACATGATGTCGAATTCCACCTGCTTGAAGGGCGGCGAGACCTTGTTTTTCACGACCTTGACACGGGTCTGGTTGCCCGTCGTCTCATCGCGATCCTTGACAGAGCCGATGCGGCGGATGTCCAGCCGGACACTGGCGTAGAACTTCAGCGCGTTGCCGCCGGAGGTCGTCTCGGGGCTGCCGAACATGACGCCGATCTTCATCCGGATCTGGTTGATGAAAATCACCATGCAGTTCGAGCGGCTGATCGCGCCGGTCAGTTTGCGCATCGCCTGGCTCATCAGACGGGCCTGGGCGCCGACCTGATGGTCGCCCATATCGCCCTCAAGCTCCGACTTCGGGGTGAGGGCGGCGACAGAATCCACCACAACGACCGAAACGGCGCCAGAGCGGACCAGTGTCTCTGTGATTTCCAACGCCTGCTCCCCCGCATCGGGCTGGCTGATCAGCAGATCGTCGAGGTTGACGCCAAGCTTTTTGGCATAGGTCGGGTCGAGCGCGTGCTCGGCATCGACAAAGGCGCAAATCCCGCCTTTCTTCTGCTCTTCCGCCACGACATGCAGCGCCAAAGTCGTCTTGCCAGAGCTTTCGGGCCCATAAACCTCAATAATCCGGCCCTAAGGCAGCCCGCCGCAGCCCAGCGCGATATCGAGGCCGAGAGAGCCGGTCGACGTCGCCTCAATATCCAGAACAGGGTTTCCCTGGCCGAGGCGCATAATAGAGCCCTTGCCAAAGGAACGCTCAATCTGGCTGAGAGCCGACTCAAGCGCCTTTTCCTTGTCCATGCCGCGCTTGTCCTTCAAATCCAACAACGGGGTTGCCATGACTTCTCCTGTATTTCAGCTTTTTCGCCACGCGGCAATGACTGCTCTGTTCGCCTTGTGTTCTGTCGAAATTGCGATCAAAACGCGAACATTGCAACACAAATTTTACCAGTTCAAACGCTGTCATGCTTCGTTTAAGGAAGTGTAAATGCGCGTCTGCCACACCGGCCGGACTGGAATTCACATGGAGCATCCATGACATGATGGTGCATATCCCATCCCGCCTGGCCTTTCTGGCAACGCCGAAATGCGCCTCGACATCGGTCGAGAACGCCCTGCGTCCGCATTGTCAGTTCATCGCCACCGGCTTTCCATCGATGACCCATATGCATGTCAATCGGTACAACCGGTTTGTGCGGCCGCTTTTGAAGGCGACGGGGTTTCCCGACGTGAAGACGACCTGCTTGTTCCGAGAGCCGATCGATTGGGTCGGCAGCTGGTGGCGTTACCGCCGGCAGGACCGATTTTCGGGCGAGGAAAGCACAAAGACGATGAGCTTTGAGACGTATGCGCAGCGGTATATCGAAGGCGAGAAGCTGCCGTTTTTGCCCAAGGGGCACCAGGCGGGCATGTTTTGGGGGCCCGAAGGCCGCGTCGTCCTGGCCGACTATATCTTTCGCTACGAGGATTTGGACCTTTATGCTGAGTTTTGGTCGCGCAAGATCGGCAAAACGGTCAAATTTGGGCGCCACAACGTCTCGCCGGACATGGCCGCGGCGCTTTCGCCAAACGTCGAGGATGCGTGGCGGGCCTATCTGGCGACGGATTACCAAATCTGGAACGAGGTCGCGTTGCGTCGCGACGGGTTCGAAGACTTCCTCAAAGATCATTTCGAAAGCGCTTAAGCTTTTGCAGCGCGATTTCGGTCGCGACCCGCGACAGGCGGGCCGGTCTCAGGCCGCAAAACCCGCTGAACAGCGACACGCGATGTCCCGGAGGGTTTGGGTTATGGCCCCCCCGGCGCGGGGGGGCGCATTCCAAGGCGGCCCAAAGCGTTTCGTGAAAGAAGCGAGACATTTAGCACCCCACACCGCGTTGAAACCTCTGATTTCAGGCAGCGCGAGGGGTTTTTTTGATACGATTTACGCCCAAGTCTTAGATGAGCTTTCGATACCATACACCTCATTTTCCTGGACTTTTCGTAGATACCTTCGGCCGTGAGAGCGCAAGCGAGCCAAGGGCGCCCGCGCGGCTTGACGCAGATCCCACGCATTGGCCCGTCGCAGAACCCTCGCGCTACGGTCCGGCGTGCGAACGGGGTTGCGCGCGCCGCGATGGCGGCCAACGCCCTCAGCGGCTGACCGCCCTGTCACTTGAGGACGGCGCGCGCACCCTCTGCGGTGACATCGCGGGCCTGAACGCGGAGCAGGACGCCGGCCCTGAACACCGGCATGCCGTTTAGAGCAATTTCCGTTCACATTGGATCAGAAATCGCTGTCTCAAGATCAGCAGGATGCTGATCTTGAACGCGTTTTCTGATGATGACTGACCCACTTTGAACGGAAAATGCTCTAGCGACAGATCGACCGCGGAATGCGGTGCGCCCTGTGAAGCCCGCGGGGCGCCGCCGCGCACGGCACATGGCAGCCATTTTTGGCTGAGCGCCGCCCCCAAGGCGGTGCGTTGGCGAGGGTCATTAGCAGCTCTGGCTTGCCGCGCGCCCCGGCGATCCAACCCTTGCGTTCGGGGTTCGATTTCGGACGGATCCACGGTGGCGCGCATTGCCGAAGCTCCGGCGCGGGGGCGAAGGGGTGCGCCGTCCGGGCCAGGCTGACCCTCGCAGGGCCGTTTTGCGGTTTAAAGCGTTTCGTGAAAAGCCTGGAGCCCAGAACGCTGCTTGAAATCAAGGATTTCAACGCGGTACGGCGTGGCTGATCTATCGGGTTCTCGCGAAACGCTTGAACACTGGGCTTGAGCAAAATGGCGGGGCTTTGCCGTGGCACTGCGGCCGGCGGGCGCGCGCGAGAGGTCGGTTCGAACGGAGTGCAAGGCAACGGACGCGGTGCACTTTTTTCGTTTGGCGCGCCCCCGCGAAACAGAAGACCCGCATGCGCGCGTGGGTCGACGGGATCGCGGGGTCGGCGGGAAACCCCGTGAGGCGCCGGTTTGCACCGCGACCCGATCCAATTTGCGCGGCTTGTCATGCCACTGTACCGAATGGTGCCTGAGCCGCGTTAAGGGCCGCGCACGGTATAGCGGTCCATATGTTCTCGCACGCGGGTCGTGAGGTCGTTCAGCGAGAAGGGTTTGGCCAGAAAGCTTGAGCGGGGAATTTCGTCTTTGCCAACGTCGAAAGCGTCCTCGGCATAACCGGACACGAAAATTGTGCTAACATCGGTGCGCATTTGCAGCGCCTCGCGGACCCAACTCGGCCCATCGAGGCCAGGCATGATAACATCAGAAACGAAAAGGTCGACATGCCGGTCGCCATCCCGCAACACTTCTAACGCGGCTTCGCCGCAATCAGCCTCCAAAACCTCATATCCGCGCATCCGCAACGCTCGCGCAGCAAAGGAGCGGACAGGCGCCTCATCTTCGACCAGCAGCACAACGCCGCGCCCGGTCAGATCATGGGTCGGCGGCGGCTCCATGGGGACCACTTTCTCGGCGGCCTGCGCGTCCGGCGCCCCGCTGTAAACCGGCAGGTAGATCGAAAAGCGCGTGCCCGTTCCCACCGTGCTGTCGACGAAAATAAAGCCGCCGGTCTGTTTGACGATCCCGTAAGCGGTTGAAAGGCCGAGGCCCGTCCCCTCCCCCACGCGCTTGGTGGTGTAGAAGGGCTCAACCACCTTGTTGAGCTGCTTAGGCTCAATGACGACGCCGGAGTCCTCC
>CALCPC010000769.1 GCA_937900975.1 uncultured Paracoccaceae bacterium | reverse complement strand
GCTATGAGGTGGAGTTTCCGCGGCGGGGCCGCGCGGCGTGGGAGGCGGGGGCTTAGCTGCTGCTGGCCCCCGCCGCGACCGAGCGTCGGGCGGGGCAAAGCCGGGTCCGGGTTGGCGCGATGGCCCGGGCGTTGGAGGGGCAATGCGCGGTCGTTCATGCGCCGCTGATCGGTCCCGCCCCTTGGGCCGCGGCGGTCGACGTCAACCACGGCACGGCCGCGATCTACACCCCCGCCGACGGGGCCTTTCCCGAAACCGGCGTTTTGGCCGAGGGTCAGCCCGAAACCCCGGGTTGGGTCATGGCGGATGTGGATTTACCGGCGCTCAGCGCGTTGCGAGACAGGGGCGAAGTCCGCGGCGTGGCGCATTGGCCAGAGCAGGCCTCGGTCAAGACGGTCGGGATGGCGCTTGAGCCCTGACCGGACCCGCAAAGCGCGCCTAGCGACGGTCAAGGCCGAAGAAAGACACGATTATTTTGGTTGCGTCGATATCCTTGGTCGACGCCGCCCCCTGTTTTTCCAGCGCTTGCGGGCGATAGGTGGCGCCCGGCCAGAAATGCCCACCACCCGCAATGCGGTAGTAGTGGATCGGCACAGAACAGGCGCCGCCGCGCGCGCCGGCCGCGATGCGCAGCTCGACCGTTGTGTTGTCGCGCGGATCGCGGTCGGGCAGCGCCTGGCGGCTGTAATCCGTGGCGCAGCCGTTAAGGCGCGCGTAAAGATCCACGGATTTCTCGAATTTCGCCAGTTCTCCATTGCGATCCACTGTGCCGAAAAAGCCCAAGAAGGGCACGGGCTGCGACAGGCTGGGACAGATCGCGGAATAGGCGCGGGGGCTGAGGCTGGCGGCCACCGGCGCCACGCCCGAGATGGCGTCGACCTGGCAGCCGAGCGATTGCGCCATGACCGCGCCGTTCGACATCCCGGTGGCGAAGACGCGGTCGGGGTCGATGCGGAACAGGCGTTTAAGATCCGCGATCAGGGCCGCGATATAGCCGGCATCGTCGACATTGCGGCCATAGGGATCCCATTGTTTGCGCTGTTTTCCGCGCACGTCGCGGGGCGTCGCATCCGGGTAGACAACGATAAAGCCGTGGCGCGCGGCCTCTTCGTGAAAGCGCGTGCGCGTCGCCACCCCAAGATAGCCGCCCCCGGTGCCGTGCAACACCAAAAGCAGCGGCTGCGCCGCACCGCTTGTCGCCCCTGCCGGCGCGTAAAAGCCATAGGGACGCCCCTGAAAACTGCCTTGGGAGAGGGCTTTGCCAACCTGGCCGCGTTCAGCCTCCACGGCGCTGCGCGATTGCGCGGTGGCCGGGGTTGAGAGCACAAGCGTGCAGAGGGTGGCACAAAGCGTTGCGGCCAAGGCTGGGATGCGGGTCAGTGTCACAGGGTCGTCCTTTCGGTTTCCGCGCGGTCAGGCGATTTTACGCAGAAGGCGCCCGGTTCCGTCGCGGACCTATTGCCGCTGCCCGGGATCGCGCCTGTCGGGGCCGCGCACCCCGGGTTTTCCTCAGGCGCGCCGGTCCCGCCGAGAGCCGGCGCGGATGCCGAGCATGTTTCGTCCATGTCGATCCGCGACGCGCTGGCTTACCATCGGCAAAACAGGGGTTTGGAGGGGTTTTCGCCTGGTGATTGTCTGAGCGTGGAGGGAACATCCGCTCGGGGCGCCAAGCAGGGGCGGCCCGTCACAGTGTCGCGGGCGGGACTTTTCGCAGGGTTGCAAACGCCCCGCGCCAAATTCAGCGCTTCACCCGGCGAAGCTTCCCCGCCCCAAGCCCCAGCGCAGCTCGACCGCGCGTTGGGGATGACGGGTTGGGGCAAGCGGCTGAGGCTGTCGGCTCGCGGGTTTTGGGACGGGGGCTGGCGACGCTGTCTGCGCATTGAGCCGCCCCAGCGGCCGCAATCCCCGATTCCGGCGTGTACTGCGCGGCGCTGTCGGCGCGATTGGCCGCTCCAGTGGCCCCGGTTCCGGGTATCGCCGGGCGCCCGTTGGCTCTGGTACCCTCCGATCCGCGCGATTAGAACGCCCAGCGGGGAAGCTCACAGCGTCCTTTTGCGCGGCTCCGGTCTTGGGTCAAAGCGGTGTTGGGATTGCTGCGGGTTCGGGCGTATACTCCGCGGCGCGATGGGCCAATGGCCCCGATCCCGAGTATCGCGGGGAACCCGTTGGCGCTAGTCCGCTTCGATCCGCGCGATAAGAATGCCGAGCGGGGGGAGCGTCACGGTGCCTTTTTGCGCGGCGCCGGCCTCGGGCCAAAGCGGTGTCAGGACTGTCCCGGTTTCTGGCGCGTACTCCGCGGGGCTGTCGGCGAAGTTGAAAAGGCACAGCAGCGTTTCGGCGTCATCGTCCCGGCGGAACGCCAGGCCGGTTTCCGACCAATCGAGGAAGGTCAACGCGCCCCGGATCAGCGCCGGCGTTCGGCGGCGGAGCGCGAGGAGCCGCCGGTACGTCTCGACCGGCGCATCGGCGCGTCCCATTTGGGTTGCGGCGGCGCGGGCGCGATGGGCCTCGGGGATCGGCAGCCAGGGTTTCTCGGCCTGCGTGAACCCGGCGCCGGTTCGATCCGCCCAGGGAAAGGGTGTGCGGCACCCGTCGCGGCCCTTGAACTCTGGCCAGAAGGCGATGCCGTAAGGGTCGGTCAAATCCTCGTAGGCAAGCTCGGCCTCCGGAAGACCCAATTCCTCCCCCTGGTAAAGGCAAACCGACCCGCGCAGCGACAAGAGGAGCGTCGCGGCAAACCGGCAAAGCGCGTCCCAGTCGCGTCCCGCAGCTGCCCAGCGCGAGGCATGGCGCGGCACATCGTGGTTGGAAAACGCCCAGCAGGGCCAGGATTGCCCGCCGCCATGGGCCCGGGCGGCGGCATCGAAAGCCTCCACACAGCCCCGCATGTGCTGGGGTGAGAACCCGGGCCCCAGCATATCGAAGGAATACGCCATATGGAGCCGCTCGTCGCCCGCCGTATAGGCCGCCATCGTGGCGAGAGAGCGTGGGCCGTCGCCGATCTCCCCCACCGTGGCGCGGCCGGGATAGCGGTCGACCAGCGCGCGCACGCGGCCCAGAAAGGGCAGCATCTCGGGCCGGGTCTTGTCGTAGAGATGGTCCTGGTAGCCATAAGCGTTGCTGTCTGGCACATCGTTGGTCGACCAGTCGGTAACCGGTGGGTTGTCGCGCAAGAGAGGGTCGTGAAAGCAGTAATTGACGCTGTCCAGCCGGAACCCATCCACCCCCCGGTCAAGCCAGGTTTTAAGATAGCCAAGAACCGCGTCCTGCACTGCCGGCGTGTGGAAGTTCAGATCCGGTTGTGAGGCCAGAAAGTTGTGCATGTAGTACTGTTTGCGCCGCGGGTTCCATGTCCAGGCGCTGCCGCCGAACACCGATTGCCAATTGTTGGGCGGGCTACCCTCGGGCTTGGGATCGGCCCAGACGAACCAGTCGGCGCGCGGGATATCGCGGGAGGATTTGCTCATCTGAAACCAGGCGTGCTGGTCGGAGGCATGGCTGAAGACCTGGTCGATCATAACCTTCAGCCCGAGGCTATGCGCGGTGTCCACCAGCCGGCTGAAATCGTCGAGCGTGCCAAACATCGGGTCCACGCCTTCGTAATCCGCGATGTCATAGCCCATATCGGCCATCGGCGACGTGAAGAACGGCGACAGCCAGATCGCATCGACGCCGAGATCCGCGACATACGGCAACCGCGCTGTGATCCCAGCAAGATCGCCGACGCCCGTGCCGGTGCTGTCCTGAAAGGACCGCGGATAGATCTGATAAAAGACGGCCCCGCGCCACCAGTCGGGATTGGTCATAAGGTGTTCCCTCTTCACCGCCTCGCGGGATAGAGCGGGGATATGAGCGGATGGTCAAGGCCATCCTGTGTTCTTGAGGATCTGGAGAGCCGGACATCAAACTGCCTCACCCTGCCAGCCACGCCGTGCCCCGCCAGCCAGGCAGGCGCCAGACCGCCGGGACGTGCACGCGCTGGCGCGGCGCCTTCGGCGTGTTTCCGGGCGTGAAGCAGCAAACTAACTTCCGTTTTCATGCCAAGACACGCAGGACTACACCGAAGCTGTTTTCTACACATTTGGTGTAGTTTTCTACCGGCAACACTAACTGTTGCGTCAATAGAGAGAATAGCCTAATAAAAACGGGCCGGTGCTCGAACACCGGCCCGTTAGTAGAAAACCGCAGCTGAAATGACTTCTGCAGGGGCCTTCCGTCTGTAAGGCTCTGTTTGCATCAAGCTTGGCTGCATTGCAAGCAAGGGCAACACAAGGAAAAGAGACCCCTCCTATCGCCTCAGCTTTGATGATGCTGTTTCAGTATGGGACGTGCATCGTGCAGGGAGGTTCCAGCACGAGATCGCTGCTTTCTTTTTGGTAAATCAGGGCCGGATCTCAGAGATCCTGAACAGGAAAAAGCATCTCGGTAGTGAGTTTGGATCTCGCAACTCGCTGAACCAACGAAATGCTGCCCAAGACCGAGCACGCGTATTGGTCTTGGGCTCCCGCGACGCGAAGCTTTCGCCGCCCCCCGTTTCCCCTTGCATCCCCGGCGGGCGGCTTCTATATGCGTTTGAACAGCGGTCGTTCGGGACACTCCCGGCGCCACCGGAAATCGAACGGGCCGCGGGCCCGTTTTTTTGTTTCGGTGAGAGATGTCCGACCTGATCGCGAAAGCTCCGATGGATGTTCGTCTGGCCTCAATCGTCACCCCGGTGATCGAGGGGCTTGGCTATGAGCTGGTGCGGCTGCGGTTCATGGGCGGCAAGACGCCCCGGTTGCAGATCATGGCCGACACGCCCGACGGGCATATCGAAGTGGATGATTGCGCCAAAATCAGCCGCTCGGTCTCGGCCATTCTGGATGTCGAGGACCCGATTGAGGGGGAGTACAACCTTGAGGTTTCCTCCCCCGGCATCGACCGGCCGCTGACGCGGCTGAAAGATTTCGAGACCTATGCGGGGTACGAGGCCAAGCTGCAGACCGCCGAGCTGATCTCCAACCGCAAGAATTTCCGCGGCAAGCTGATGGGCGTCGAAGACGGTGAGGTCCTGATCGACATCGCCGAGGGCACCATCGGCCTCGCGTTTGACTGGCTGACGGAGGCGAAGCTGGTGTTGACCGACGCCCTGATCGCCGAAAGTTTAAAGGCCAAGAAAGACAGCGGCTTCGACCCCGAAGCCTTTGACGAAATCGAAGAAGTGACGGAGGAAAACCCATGAGCGTGACGTCCGCCAACCGACTGGAGCTCTTGCAAATCGCCGAGGCGGTCGCGCGTGAGAAGCTGATCGATCCAAGCCTGGTGATCGAGGCGATGGAGGAGAGCTTGGCCAAGGCCGCGCGCTCTCGCTACGGGGCGGAGTACGACATCCGTGCCAAGATCGACCCGAAATCCGGTGACTTGACGATGACCCGCGTCCGCACCGTGGTCGAAGAGGTCGAGAACAGCTTTACCGAGATGCTGCCCGAGGACGCCAAACAGTTCCTCGACGATCCGAAGCCGGGCGACACCATCACCGATGAGTTGCCGCCTTTGGAAATGGGCCGGATCGCGGCGCAATCGGCCAAGCAAGTGATCATGCAAAAGGTGCGCGAGGCCGAGCGCGCGCGCCAGTACGAGGAATTCAAGGACCGTGTGGGCGAGATCATCAACGGCCTTGTCAAGCGCGAGGAATACGGCAACGTCATCGTCGATGTCGGGCGCGGCGAGGCTGTTTTGCGGCGCGACCAGAAGATCGGGCGGGAGGCGTTTCGCACCGGCGACCGGATCCGCGCCTATATCCGCGACGTGCGGTCCGAGGTTCGCGGCCCGCAGATCTTCCTCAGCCGCACCGCGCCCGAATTCATGGCGGAGCTTTTCAAGATGGAGGTGCCCGAGATCTATGACGGCATCATCGACATCAAAGCGGTGGCGCGCGATCCCGGTTCCCGCGCGAAGATCGGCGTGATTTCCTATGACAACTCCATCGACCCGGTGGGGGCCTGCGTGGGGATGCGCGGCAGCCGCGTTCAGGCCGTCGTCAATGAGCTTCAGGGCGAGAAGATCGACATCATCCCCTGGAACGAAGACACGCCGACCTTTCTTGTGAACGCGCTGCAACCCGCCGAGGTTTCCAAAGTCGTGTTCGACGACGACGCGGAGCGGGTGGAGGTCGTGGTGCCGGATGAGCAGCTCAGCCTGGCCATCGGCCGGCGGGGCCAGAACGTGCGGCTGGCCAGCCAGTTGACCGGGCTCGACATCGACATCATGACCGAAGCGCAGGAGAGCGAGCGGCGCCAGGCCGAATTTGCTGAGCGCAGCCAGCTTTTCATGGACACGCTGAATGTCGATGAGATGGTGGCGCAGCTTCTGGTGTCCGAAGGGTTCGCGACGCTGGAGGAGGTGGCGTATGTGGAGTCCGACGAACTGTCCGGCATCGACGGCTTTGACGAAGACACCGCCGAAGAGCTTCAGGCCCGGGCGCGCGAAAGTTTGGAAGAGATCAACGCCAAGGCGATGGAGCGCGCCCGCGAGATGGGCGTCGAGGACAGCCTGGTTGCGTTCGACGGTCTGACACCCCAAATGATCGAAGCGTTGGCCGAGGACGGGGTGAAAACACTGGAAGATTTCGCGACCTGCGCGGATTGGGAGCTTGCCGGCGGCGTGACCATTGTCGATGGCAAGCGGCAAAAGGATGAGGGTCTGTTGGAGAAGTTCGATATGGACCTTGCCGAGGCGCAGCATCTGATCATGGGCGCCCGGCTGCAGCTTGGCTGGGTCACGCAGGAGCAGTTGGACGAAGATGCTGCGGCGGCGGAGGCGGCCCTGGCGGCGGAAGAGGATCCCGACGCAGCCGCCGAGGCGCCGGCGGATTGAGGGCATCATGCCGCGCGGCGGCCGTACCAAAACCCGCGAGGTGTCAGAGCGGCGCTGCATCGCGACCGGGGCGTCGCAGCCGAAACCGGGTTTGATCCGGTTTGCCATCGGGCCCGGCAACGCGGTGGTTCCGGATTTGGCTGAAAAGCTGCCCGGCCGGGGGATATGGGTTTCGGCCGAGCGCGCGGCGCTGACCCGGGCGGTCAAGAAAAACCTGTTCCCCCGCGGGGCCAAGGCGCCGGTTGTCACGCCACCGGATCTGGTGGCAGAGGTCGAAGCGCTTTTGGCCCACCGTCTGATCTCGCTGGTTTCTCTGGCGCGGAAGGCGGGGCAGGCGCTGGCGGGGGCAGAGAAAGTGAAATCGTGACTTATGAGCGAAATCATTGTCTTTCTTTTGCAGGCCGCCGACGGCGCCCCCCGCGAGAAGGCGCGCCTGCGCCCCCCCGAGGGCGAATTCAGCCATTTCGACGGCCTCACGGCGGCGGAGTTGGGATTGGCATTCGGGCGAGATCGTGTGATACATGCCGGACTGATTGCGGGTGGACTCAGCGACCAGGTCAGGTATGAGTCGGCGCGGCTGGACGGCCTGCGCGTCAATCGGGGTTAACGTCCGAACCTCCGGATGCGTCCGCGGGGATCGCCCCGCGTGGAAAGGATTTGAAGCAAGAATGAGCGACACGACCGACAAGGGCGATAAGGGCAAGACACTTGGGCTGCGCGGCGGCGGCACCGAGACAAGCCAGGTTCGCCAGAGCTTCAGCCACGGGCGGTCGAAATCGGTGACGGTGGAACGCAAGCGCAAGCGCGTGGTTGTCCCGAAACAGGGATCTTCGGCCGCGGCATCGGTCGCGCGCACCGGCGCCGCCCGCAGCCTGCCGGACGCGGAGTTGGAGCGCCGGCGCAAGGCGCTGATGGCCGCGCAAGCCGCCCAAGCCGATGAAGACAAACGCCGGGCGGCCGATGAAAAGGCCCGGGAAGAGCGTATGGCCAAGCTGCGTGCTGAAAAGCAGGCGGAGGAGCGGGCGCGGGAGCAAGCCGCCATCGCCCAGCAGCGCAAAGAGCAGGAAGCCAAAGAAAAGGCGGAGCGGGAAGAGGCCGCGGCCTCACGCGCCGCCGCCAAGCCCGCCAATGCGGGCCGCGAAGCAAGCGCGCCAGATCCGGCCGCCGCACAAGCCGCCGCAGCCCGCGCGGACGCCGGCAAACCCGCCGGGACCACACGCGCGCCCGCCAAAAAGGTCGCCGACAAGAAAAACACCCGCGGGCGCGGCGTCGATGATCGCCGCCGGTCTGGCAAGCTGACGATCAGCCAGGCGACCTCCGAGGGCGGGCGTCAACGCTCAATGGCCGCGATGAAGCGCCGGCAGGAGCGGGACAAGCGCCGGATGATGGGCTCTGACCAGCCGCGTGAGAAGGTGGTGCGCGACGTGCAGGTGCCCGACGCGATCACGGTGCAGGAGCTTGCCAACCGGATGGCCGAACGCTCAGCCGCGGTGGTCAAGACCTTGATGCAAAACGGCATTATGGCGACGTTGAACCAAACCATCGATGCCGAAACCGCCACACTGATTGTCGAAGAGTTCGGCCACCGCGTTCAGCGCGTGTCGGATTCGGACGTCGAGGCCTCGATTGTCGATATCGCCGATAACGAGGACAACCTCGCCCCGCGTGCCCCTGTGATCACAATCATGGGTCATGTCGATCACGGCAAAACCTCGCTTTTGGACGCGATCCGCAAGACCAATGTCGTCTCGGGTGAGGCTGGCGGAATCACGCAGCATATCGGTGCGTACCAGATCACCAACGACGCCGGGACGAAGCTGACCTTCCTCGACACGCCGGGCCACGCGGCCTTTACCTCGATGCGGGCGCGCGGCGCGCAAGTGACCGATATCGTGATCCTGGTGGTCGCCGCCGATGACAGCGTCATGCCGCAAACGGTTGAGGCCATCGCCCATGCCCGTGCGGCTGAGGTGCCGATGATCGTGGCGATCAACAAAATCGACCGCCCCGGCGCCGATCCCACCAAGGTGCGGACAGAACTTCTGCAGCATGAGGTGATTGTTGAGGAGATGTCGGGCGACGTGCTGGATGTCGAGGTTTCGGCAATCACGCGGCACGGGCTCGACACGCTGCTAGAAAACATCGGCCTCCAGGCGGAGTTGTTGGAGCTTCAGGCCGACCCCGACCGCCCGGCCGAGGGCGCCGTGATCGAAGCGCAGCTTGACGTTGGCCGGGGCCCGGTTGCGACCGTCCTGGTGCAAAAAGGCACGCTGAAGCGCGGCGACATCTTCGTGGTTGGTGAGCAATGGGGCCGTGTCCGCGCCCTGATCAACGATCAGGGGGAGCGCGTGAACGAGGCCGGCCCCTCTGTCCCGGTGGAGGTTTTGGGCCTCAACGGCACGCCCGAGGCGGGCGATGTTTTGAACGTGGTCGAGGGCGAGGATAAGGCGCGCGAGATTTCCGCCTATCGTCAACAGCTTGCCAAGGATAAGAAGGCGGCTGTCGGCGCTGGCGCGACGCTTGACCAGCTTCTTGCGCAAAAGAAGGCGAACGAAAACGTCACCGAACTGCCAATCCTTGTGAAGGCGGACGTCCAGGGCTCTGCCGAGGCCATCGTTCAGGCGATGGAGAAAGTGGGCAACGAAGAAGTGCGCGTTCGGGTCCTGCACTCTGGCGTTGGCGCAATTACCGAATCGGACGTCACGCTGGCAGAGGCCTCTGGCGCGCCGATCATCGGGTTCAACGTTCGGGCCAACGCGCCCGCGCGCGAAAGCGCCAACCAAAAGGGTGTCGAGCTGCGGTATTACTCCATCATCTACGATCTGGTGGACGATATCAAAGCGGCGGCCAGCGGTCTTTTGTCGGCGGAGATCAAGGAAACCTTTATCGGCTATGCCGAGATCAAACAGGTTTTCAAAGTGTCCAATGTGGGCAAGGTCGCGGGCTGCGTCATCACCGAGGGCGTCGCCCGGCGCGAGGCTGGCGTGCGTCTGTTGCGGGACAATGTCGTGATCCACGAAGGCAAGCTGAAGACGCTGAAACGCTTCAAGGACGAAGTGAAGGAAGTGCAAGGCGGCCAGGAGTGTGGGATGGCTTTCGAAAATTACGAGGACATTCGCGACGGCGATGTGATCGAGATTTTCGAGACCGAGGAAGTCGAACGCACGCTCTAACCGGGCCCCGTACCGGTTCGCCGTGGCGTGGCCCGCGCGGCGGTGCCGGGGAAAACACCAGCGCCACCCCCGTTTTAGGGGTGGCCGCAATGAACGGCGTCTTGGGTCGCGATGCTTTCGTGCCCCACAGCGTCCGCAAGCCACGCATTCTGGGGCCAACGCAACGGGCCCAAGTTGATCCGGTCTCATGGGGCTGGTTGGGCTTCATGGATCCTGTACCCTGCAGCCCTTTGCAATGGCGCAGATTTTGGCGGAGAGGGTCCGGCAAACGCGACACGCGGTCGGTTCGGTCGGACGCCTTGGCCATCCGCGACAGAAATCGGCTCGCGCTGCTTGAAATCGCAGGTTTCAAAACGTCCGGTGATATCGGGTGTTTTTGAGCATTTTCCGTTCAAAGTGGGTCAGTCATTATCAGAAATCGCTGTCTCAAGATCAGCATCCTGCTGATCTTGAGACAGCGATTTCTGATCCAATGTGAACGGAAATTGCTCTATGCAAAACGCGTGACGATGGCGCGCACATCGCCTGCGGGCGGGGGGTTGGCGATCAGGGTTGGAACCTCGGCCAGGGCGATGTCCTGGGTGACAAGGCCCGAGACGTCGACCAAACCCTCGGCAATCATGCGGGTGGCGCGGGCATGGGTGAAGGGGTTGAGAAAGCTAAAGCGCAGATCGACCTCTCGAAAAAGCAGGTCAAAGGGCTCGATCTGGGTCTTTTGGCCCTGGGGTAGAACGCCAAGCACGACAACACGTCCGCCGGCGCGCGCCAGAACCGGCGCCATCGACACGGTGTCGGCAACGCCCGCGCATTCGACAACCAAATCGGCGCCGTTGGGCCAGGTTTGCTGCGCCTCCTCGCGCGTCGCACAGGTCCATGTGGCGCCAAAACGGCGCCCCAGCGCCTGTTTGCTGGGCGTGCGCGTCAAGAGCATAACCTCCGCCCCCGCGAGCACGGCAAGACGGACGGCGAGCAGCCCGATGACGCCGCCGCCGATCACGATCACGGTTTCGCCGGGCCGCGCGGCGCCGATATCCATGCCGTGCAGCGTGCAGGCCAGCGGCTCACAAAACGCGCCGGCGCGGGGATCGATGTCGCTTGGCAAAAGATGCGCCTGGCTGGCGGGGAGCGTGCAAAACTCGGCAAAGCCGCCGTGACGCCCGATCCCGATGGCGATGTTGTTGGGACAAAGATTGACGCGACCCCGCCGGCATTGATCGCAGGTCCCGCACCAGATGTTGGGATCGCAGGTGACGCGCTGGCCAGGCTTGAAGCCTGTGTTGCCAGCCTCCACCACTTGTCCCGAGAACTCATGTCCCAGGATCTTTCCGGGGGTGGCGGGGAACTCTCCCTTAAACAGGTGGCGGTCGGTGCCACAGATGCCCGCGGCCTCAACCTCCACCACGATGTCGCCCGGGGCGGGCGTTGGGTCCGGCATGTCGACCGTTTGGATGTCGCCGGGCGCAAAAAGACAGGTCGCGCGCATCGGGGATCTCCTTTAGCTGAGCTGGGACAAGGGCGGGATGGCGGAATGCGCGGTGACGCCTTTGAGCGAGGCGCGCGCGACCCTGGTGGCGAGGTCAAGCGCGGCCTCTGCGTCCCAACCTTCGTGAAGGGCGTAAAGCAAGCCCGCGCAAAACGCGTCGCCGGCGCCAAGATGGCTGGCGATCTCGCTGGGGGGAAGCGGGGGCACGGATCGGCTGAGCGCCGTGCCATCGACGCCAGCCCAATGGACGGTCTCGGCGCTGTGAAGCACGGCGGCCTTGCCGATCCCTTTGGTCAGAAGCGCTTGGCCCAGCCTTGGCAGGTCGTGGTGGTCAAGGCCCGCGGCGCGCGCCGCCTCAACCTCGTTCACGATAAGATAGTCGATAAAGGGCGCGGCGGCGGTGACGATAGCCTCGAAATCCGGCCGCTCGGTCGAGACGAGGTCGACGCAGGTGACCAGCCCCGCAGCTTGCGCGCGGGCAAGGATCGTGGCGGCCTCGGTATGGCCATCGGCGTCGATGCGGTCCAGCGTCGGCAAGAGCGTCAGATAGCCGAGGTAGAACACCCGGGCATCCGTTTTCGCAAAGGTGCCGGGCGCGAAATCCGCCGCCGAAAGCAGGTCGTTGGCACCGCCGTGGTAAAAGAAGGTGCGGCTTTGACCGGGTACCGACATCACATGCGTGTGCGCGGTCGCGGTGTCGGGTTTCCGCGTCAGTTCGCCCGTGGGAAGACCGAGCGTGTGGCAGGTTTCCAGCACGAAGGCCGCGAAGGCGTCGTCGCCCAGCGCACCCATCGGCCAAAGCGCCAGACCGGTGTCCAGCCGGGCAAGCGCGCCGATCACATTCGCCGGACCGCCGCCGATGCCCCGGGTTTGGGCGTCGATCCGAACGAGGTCGCTTTCGTTTGGCCAATGCTGGACCTCGTGGATCAGATCGACGATCCAGTTGCCAGCGCAGATGATGCCGGAGCGGGCCATCGGTCTAGGCGTAAGCGACGGTTTCGACCGTGTCGTCCTGCCCGGCGGCCAGCGCGGCGGTCAGGAGGGCGTGGTGATCTGCGGCCTCTCGCGGGGTCACGCAGGGAAAGCCGCGCGCGTCGCCGCCGGCAAGCTCATCCAAGAAGGCCGCCCACATTTGTTGCAGCGCGTCGGGGAAGCCAAATTCAAAAATGCCGCCGGTGATGGCGGGAAAGAGGGTTTGAAAGCCCAGATCCTCAACCTGCCAGACCTGCGCGCCGCCGTTATAGCGCATAAAGCGCCATTGCCGGGGGTTGGCGGTGGAAAACGCCGCCGAGCCTTCGGTGCCAAGGATCTGAAGGCTCCACGTGTTGGAATGGCCGGGCCCGATCCGCCAGGTTTTGAGGACAAGGGGGAAGCGGCCGGCGGCATCCTAAACCAGTCCGGTGATAGTCGAGTTGTCACAGGTCTCGCAGGGGACGGTGTTGCCCTGGCAATC